>DATDTY010000084.1 GCA_035290625.1 Candidatus Nanoarchaeia archaeon | reverse complement strand
GATAAATGTAAAGTACATTATCCTGGCAAAAGAAGCTGACTATATAAGGCATGAATGGCTGTTAAATGATACGGATTTAGAATTGGCTAATGAAACCGATACTCTGATTTTATTGAAAAACAAATATAAAATAAACAAATTCTATCAAAGCGATGATTTAGAAACATTGTATACCCTCAGTTACAAGAAAAACAGCCCTATAAGCTACACAATAAGCAAGCCTGAAAAGAAGTATGTTATCTTCACAGATGCCTATAACAAAGGATGGAAGCTTGGAAAGCAAGAGCCCTTAGAAGGGACAACGAATGTTTATGAGTATAAAGGTGATGCTGAGTTGAGATACCGGAGATTCAACACCTATCTGGTGTCGTACATCATCTCATTGGCTGTTTTTGCTGGGTTGGTGGTTATTCTGAGAAAAGAAGATAAGTGATCTTCTACTACGTCCCTTCCCCGTCGTCTTCAGAGAACTCTTCCCATCAATACAATTCGTGATACGGTTTATTATGAGCTTTCCACAGCCATCCAAAGTAATCCTCAACATCCTTGATTGTCCTTCCTGAGCCCTCGTTGAACCATTGGATTGTTGTGAATTCCACAGCTCCTTGTTCTATCTCTAAGTTCATTGAAAACTCCCAGAAAATCCTTCCAACAAGGGAAGAGTAAGAGCAATGGATATAGTACTTCGTACCCTTCTTATCAACAAATTTCTTTTGAAAAGTTTTATTGCCCAGACCATCCTCGTATTCTTTGTATCCTGCTCGTTTCAAAAGTGTTAGCGATATTGTTTTTTTCATTGAAACATTACTTTTTTGGTTTTTTCATAATCCTTCACTTTCAACTTCCACATAATAGGAGTTCCATCCCTAAAGAGCATTAAAGGATGGCTTCTCGCAACGATCCCTTCTGCGATGAGAGTATTCGATATCATGCTTTTCTGCTGTTCTTTTAGTCTCTGAACTGCCCCTTCTATTGAAGCGATGCCCAGATAAGGCACATAGTCTACACATAGCTTATGCGCAATATCTGCCGCATTATGCTGCTCCAGCCACCAACCGTCAATCCGGGCATCAAAAAGAATAAACGAGCGATCATCCCTGTAATGTTTACCAGCTCGTTGGATTTTGTTGCCATACCCTTCCCCGTATAATATAACAGTATGCGCATCCGAGAATTGATTCAAAATTTTCCTTTCTGTGAAGATGTCTTTTAATCTGGACAGTAATATTTTTGGTATCTCTGCATCATCAGTCCTTCCCTTGAATTCTAATGTTGACGTCTCCCGAGTGAAAACAATCCTGATATTGGTCCCGTCAATCTTTTCAGTTATGTGCCATCTCTGTATGTTTCCAAATTCGGGACAGGAATACTCTCCTTCAATAATGGCATTGTTTGCATCCCGTTTCCATAAGGTATTAATCTTTGGGTATTTCATATGCGCCTTGTTTCTTCTGGTTTCAGGAGCTACGTCACTTCTTTGAGGCAGCTTTTCCAAGTGTAACCCATCGTGCAATCACCCTGCAGTCCAGATCATCCCAGAAAAACCAGACATTGCAGTTTTTTGTCTTGCATTGTTCATCAACGATAAAGTCATAAGTATGTCTGCATTTTGGGCAGGTTATTTTATGAGTCACTTCGTCAATGGAGTCATCTCTGTCAATCCTATCTTCAAAAGCATCAAAGCATTTCCTGCAAAGTCCAAGATTATAATTGCTCATCATGAATTCTTTGTATCCCCGCTTGCAATGAATGCATTTTCTCATGCCATGAGCGAAGCCCTGCCCCTATTTAAGGTTTTCTTTTTCTTAATGTTTTCTTAACTTAATTTAAATATTCAGTTAACAAAAACAAGAGTATGGATTGGAGCTTGGTTGCCTGGCTAAAGAGGGGCGGAAGACGAAAAAGCGTATTGATACTGGTATCCAAATCCTCAACCCCTGTTTCTGCAAATGATGTGAAGGGATCATTAAAGATTGCTATGTCCCAAGCTTCTGCAACACTCAAGGAACTAACGGATCAAAAGCTTATCCTCTGCCTCAACCCCGAAGATAAGATTGGTAAATTGTACAGGGTTCATAAGAATGGGGAGGATACTCTAAAGCAGATTAAGTAAGACCCCCACGCCCCTCCTGTCCATATACGCAGCTAATCAAGGGATGTTTAAAAAGGTTGTTGCAAACCTTGATTGAGGATCATCCTGCCCCTTTCTCTCCCCTCAACTGCCATAACCGGAGAATCCCGCCATCGTTTGCCCAGAATCAGTCTGGTAAAAACTCCCTGCCAGGAACTCACTCGAAAAGTTTAAATAAGCCAGGAGTATTGCATAATGCGTGAAAAGTATCAAAGAACCTGGGAAAGACGCGGAGTTTATTAGAGACATCAATAAGTTTATAGAGGCTTCTACAAGAAAAGTCTTCAAGCTGAAGGACTTAGGCTTCTGAATCTTACAAGGAGATCTTCGTAAGTAAAGAAGGTTGGCAGCTTTAAGCTTTCTTTGATATGGATATGTTTATACGCCTTTAAAGCCTGCTTGCTCAATAGGGTTTTATTGTCAGCAGAATAGACAATATCCAGCTTGTTAAGGCTTGCGCACGCAACAATCATAAAGTCTATCCTGATACTTGTATCCCAATGCCTCCAAAATTCCGGTAGCAATCATAATACTTCCTGGCCAAATGGGTGATCTGTATTGAATCCTTAAGGAAATGATTGCCTGTGATAGAATCATACAATCCCAGGATCCTAATCCTTGCCTTTTTGCTTAATTTTGAGACTCGGGGGATTGCCCGGATCTCTTTTCTTATTGGGCTATACCCATAAACAATGAACTCCTTGTCTTGAATTATTTTCTTTTCTATGTCTTGAGAATCTTTTTCCTTTAATAGGAATCCATAAATGTTTGTGTCAAAGAGTACCCTTAACATAGTACCCAGTCAGGGATAGGAGTATATTTAAGATTTACTGAAATTTGGATAGACCCCCACGCCCCTCCCGTCCTGGTTCATCAAGGGAAGTCTAAAAAGGCTGTTGCCAGCATTGATTGAGGATCATCCTGCCCCTTTCTCTCCCCTCAACTGCCATCCTGTCCAGAATCAGTTTTGTGAAAACACAGGCAACGCGAAAGGTTTATAAGCACATACGCACATACAACACCTATGGCAGCCCAGGATGTTTTTCCAAAGGGAATGGATTTATCAGCCTATGTAGGAGAGTGGATAGTGATATGCAGGGATAAGATAGTAGCACATGACAAGAGCCTGGCTAAGCTGGAAGAGGAGATAAAACAATGCCGCCCTGCCCCGACCATTGCTAAGCTCCCAAAAAAAGACACGTTGATTTTCTAAAATGCCGATTATATACAGGTACATCCATGTTCCAAGAAAAGATGGGACATTGCGGCATGCGCCATTTATCCCGGTTATTGTAAGAAATAAGTTTGAGCAGGTAATGAAAGTAGTGGGCCTTGTTGATTCTGGGGCAGACACTACTGTTGTTCCAAGGGATTTGGCAGATTTGCTTGGGATGAAAGAAAATGCAGCATCAACCGAGACAGGAGGCATTGGCGGAAAAGTTAAGGTGAAGCGTTCCAGACTGCGCTTTATGCTTGAAGGAAATCGTGAGCGGTATTCTCTGGATGTCCCGGCCCTTATCCTCCAGGATAATGATAACGACGTTCCGTTGCTTCTTGGCAGGCATGGGTTTTTTGAGCATTTCCATATAACCTTCAAACAAGACGAGCAGAAGGTGGTATTAAAAAGGATCAATCCAAAGGAGATCTATTAAATGGACCACCACAAGCGAACCCTGGCTAAGACAATCAGCTGGAGAGTATTGGCAACACTGATTACCATCACAATAGTGTTTACATTTACAGGAAATGTCAGGATATCCTTGGGAGTAGGGGCTTTTGAGGTTATTGCAAAGCTCATCTTCTACTACCTCCACGAAAGGCTATGGAACAGGCTTAATTGGGGCAGGAGAGGATAGCTTCAGAAACAGTGATTCCGAAGATTTATATAAGAACCCCCTCATACTCTTTGTCATTGCCCCTTGAGAATCAAGGGATGTCTAAAAAGGTTGTTGCAAACCTTGATTGAGGATCATCCTGCCCCGTTCTCCAGCCATCCAGCTCCCTGCTCCCAATTCCGCCCGCATCCCTTACATGCAGAAAATCCTGCTGCCGTCTTCTCCAAAATACCCGTTTGTGAGGATACACCTACACAAATAGAAAGATTTAAATATATGTAGGTGTAACCAGCGCCATGGTCTTTGTTCAGGAAAGGAAGCTGAAGGGGATACCCTACCTCTACGTAAATAAAACCCTGCGAATAAAAAACACAGTGTTTAAGATAAGCAAGTACCTCGGCAGGAAAGGTGAGGTCTCCGATGCCCAGATAAAAAAAGGCATGAAGGATTTTGCGCTTGATGTGGACAGGAAAACCCATGCTTTGGTTATGAAGGATATACGAAAGAGATACGCTCATCTTGAATATCCTCTCGATCTTTCTGAAGTAGAGAAGATTGAGGAAATGAACATTAAATACCACGAAATCAGGAAATCTCTCCACAGCAAGGATTGGATGGACGTTAAAAAGAGGTTCGTCGCTAACTTTGTATTCGAATCAAACGCTCTTGAAGGCAACTCGCTCACATTAAAAAACTTCTCAGAGATCGTCTTTGAGGATAAGGTAGAGAGCTCTGCTGACCTGAGAGAGGTCTATGATGCAAAGAATTCCTATATGGTGTTTTCGGATCTCTTTGATTCGAAGAGGGAGCTGACTGAATCAGCTATCATCAATCTGCACAAAAAAATCATGAAGAATATTGATAATCGGGTTGGTTATAAAAAAGTGCCCAATATCCTGCTTGGCAGAGATCTTGAATTAACCAAACCCGAGCACGTCGAAAAAGAGATGAAGATGCTGATAACGTGGTATCAGGACAATAAGGATGCAATGTATCCGCTTGAATTAGCATTTAAATTCCACCATCGATTTGAGAAGATCCACCCCTTCGCAGATGGGAATGGCAGAATCGGGCGAATGCTGCTCAATTATATATTGATCAAAAGAGGGTATTTTCCCATCATCATAAGAAAAACAGTGAGGGAAAGGTATCTCAAGGCGCTTCAGGCTGCTGATTTAGGAACATATGTGGTGCTTATGAGGTTTGCTCTTGAGAAGGCTAAACAAACCCATCGTAAATTCTTTGAGGTTTATTATCATTATTTATGAAGGCGCCAATAAGATAGCCAGTGCTGACAGAATGATAAATGCTCCTAACAAGACCCCGTGCTCTTCCTGTCCATAATCAAGGGATGTCTAAAAAGGTTGATGGCGCAAACCTTAACATTGGTGCCTGCCCCCAATTCTCCAGCCATAACATCCCTCCCAAGCAAAAACCCAAATCCGCTGTCCAAAATCGTGCGTTTAATAAACCCCGCATATGCCGACGGGTCAGAGAAAGATATATAAACATGGCATGTGATGCAGATAAAGAGGAGAAAATGAAGGACTTAATGCCAGCATTTAAAAAAGCGTATTCTAATCTGCCTGATGATGAAAGAAGCCAGATCATTGTTCTTATAGAAGGAAGGCCATACACATGGAACAGGGCATACGATGAAGTAGAAGGAAAAACAAAATTAGGCGAAAAAATTTTAAAAAAGATGAAACAATTGGAGATACTATGAGCAACAATAGCAGCAAGGAGATAGAGGATCTTGTTATAGCCCGGCTGGAGACGCTAAACAGGAATGCAAAGGTATTGCTCATGGGCAAGCCGATTACGGTTGCGGAGATGCTGGAAGAGGTAAGAAACAGGACAGAACTTGGCAAAAGGATTGTGGAAGTGCAGTTCAGGATGATACAGAGCTTAAGCAGGGGAGAAATTGACTAAAACGATCTTGTTCATGCGCCCCAGATATGACCCTCCTACAGCATGCATGCACTACTTCTCCGAAAGTATAATAGGGGCGATAGGAAAAGAGTATACGATAATTAATCTCGAAGGCCCAAAAGCGACCAAGGAGAATTTTGAAAAGTCGATACGAAAGGGCAGCCCAAGGCTGATGGTTCTGCATGGCCATGGGGATAAGGATTCGATTGCGGGCCATAATGGTCATATCATTTTGGAAGAGAGCAACATCCATCTCTTGGCTTCTACAATAACGTATGCAGTGGCTTGTGATTCAGCGCAGGAACTCGGGGAGATTGCTGTTAAAAAAGGCAAGGCAGATGCATATATAGGCTATGAGGCTCAGTTTATGGTGGTGATAGATCCCACCAGATCATCAACACCTTCAAAAGATAAAAATATGAAGGTCTTCATAAAGCCGTATGCAACTACAGTACTATCTTTAGTTACAGGAAGAAGGGTTAAAGCCGCTATTGATGATACGAGAAACGTCTTAAGAAGCCTTATACGAGAGTACGGTCGTTATGGAGTAAAAGACAAGTATGGGGATGCGCCATTAATCAGATTTGCCCTGTACTGGAATCTAATCTTTCTAAAGGGGTATGGAGATTTGTCTTCAGTGGTATTCTAACAAGACCCCCGCGCTCTTCCTGTCCATAATCAAGGGATGTCTAAAAAGGTTGGGGGATGCAGCTCCGCAAAACCATAATCAATCGGGTAAAAACCTTTAAGTTTTTTCCCATAAGCATTTCACAACAGTCCAAGAAATTCCTCTCTGGCCAGACCAAGCTGCCGGATAATAGCCCGCAATGTTCCTTTTGAAAGCTCCTTATGATTGGGGACGGTCAAGCGGCGATAAGGCGCACTGTTCTGCCGCAGGATCATGTGGCTTCCTGTCTGATGGTCCAGTTCGTATCCCAACTTTCTCGCGGCCCGTACAATGTCTCTTCCAGAAAGCCTTGGCAACTTAGGCATGGATTTCCACAACTTCCTCATCAATTGAGGGAGGGATGGCCTCGTTGTGCTTTTTTAGGCTTATGAGGTATCCGCGCATCGCATCCCGGATGTTTTTCACTGCCTCGCTGCGGCTCTTGCCCTGGGAGAGGCAGCCAGGCAATGTCGGGCATTCTGCCACAAACATCCCTTCTTCATCCTGCTCAATCACAACCCGGTATTTCATGGTTCTTCAAGAAGGTACCGCTCTTTAAATAGTTTCTGTTTGTGTTTTTGGAGGGGAGAATTTAAATATCTCATTTCTTAAGAGTATTGCAAAAAGACCGTGAAACCGCCAATCCTCCTCCTAATCCTTCTATCCTTCTTCCTCAAAGGCTTCAATGCTTCTGACGGAGAGCAGATCATCTCTTATTTGGTGATGAGTGGAAGATGACAGTCAAAAAGTAAGTTAAGTCTCTTTCAAAATGCCCCTACCAAGACCCCCGCGCTCTTCCTGTCCATTGCTGCTTGAGAATGAAGGGATGTTTAAAGAGGTTGCTTGTTCGTTAGTTCCATCATGAAAACATTAAAATACTTCCTACCACTGCTTTCTCGTGAGATGCCTCCTGATGAACACTACAAAAATAATTGAGGTAATTGAAACTGACAGATACAATGAAATACTCTCTAAGTATAACGAAAACCGCACTAATCCCCGACCTAAATGTCGGGGTTTTTGATCGTGCGGTTTTCGGGATTGAAAATTCGGGCTAAAGCCCACGTCTTAAACCCCGAATTTTCAATAAAGAAAGAATCAAAGTAAGTCCTCACGCCCTGGATCATTTAAGCGATTCGCAGAGGAAAATATTTAAGGAAGAAGACTTGATACATGCACTCTTAAGAGAGAGCCCGAAAGGAGTTGGATTGCAGAAAAATGGAAGGTATGCTGCCTTTTTTCGAAGAAAGGAAGGTTTTTTAAGGATTATATTCGAATTGAAGCTTGACAAGCTGGAGATAATAACGTTTATAAACACAGACACGATACCAAACCTAAAACGGCTGGAAAAATGAAAGGGAGATATCTTGAGGCTCTGGGAAAAGGGGAATGCATCTACGATTATGCTC
>DATDTY010000083.1 GCA_035290625.1 Candidatus Nanoarchaeia archaeon | reverse complement strand
GACATGGGCTACTCAGTTGCATTGATGGCTGACTCAACATCGCGATGGGCAGAAGCCATGCGTGAGATCTCCTCAAGGCTGGAGGAAATGCCAGGCGAGGAAGGATATCCTGCATATTTGTCAACAAGGCTTTCAGAATTCTATGAGCGCTCAGGCCGGGCGGTCCCTCTTGGCGCAAAGGAGGGCTCAGCAACAGAGGGTTCAGTTACTGTTATCGGAGCAGTCTCTCCGCCAGGCGGAGACTTCTCAGAGCCTGTCACCCAGTCAACATTGAGGGTTGCAAAGACCTTTTGGGCGCTTGATGCGAAGCTTGCCCAAAGGCGCCATTTTCCTTCAATTAACTGGCTCACATCCTATTCCCTTTATCTGGATACATTAGAGCCATGGTATTCCGAGAATGTTGCTAAGGAATGGAGAGGCCTGATCAACCAGATCATGTCCATCCTGCAGGACGAAGAAAAGCTCATGGAAATCGTCCAGCTCGTTGGATCAGACGCGCTGCCGGAGAAGGAGCAGATAACCCTTGAGGTCGCCCGGATGATCAGGGAGATTATCCTGCAGCAGAACGCATATCATGAGATAGACACCTATTGCTCCCTGAACAAGACATATCTGATGATGAAAAGTATCTTGCTGTATGCGAAGCATGCGCACGAGTCTCTGGAGAAAGGCTGCCTTGTTAAGGATATCCTGAAGGTAAAAGCTAGGGACAGGATCCCCAACGTCAAGTTTGTCAAGGAGTACGCATCAAGCCTGGAATCCATAAATAAGGAGATGGAAAAGGAGTTTGGCGGGTTGGAGCATGAAGAATAATGGTGAAACAATGAAAGAATACAAAACCATAAGCAGGGTTGCGGGTCCATTGATCTTTGTCAAGAAGACTGAGCCGGTTGGCTACGCAGAGCTGGTGAAGGTCAAGCTCCCTGACGGAACAATAAAAAACGGCCAGGTGCTGGATACTTCAGAAGAGGTTGTTGTTGTGCAGGTTTTTGAAGGAACCTCGGGAATTGACATGTCTTCATCAGTCAAGTTCCTTGGAGAGACGATCAAGCTTTCCTGCACTGAAGAGATGCTGGGAAGGATCCTGAACGGCGCTGGAAGGCCGATTGATAAGGGCCCTGAAATCATCCCAAAGAAGCGCCTTGAGATCAGCGGCCAGGCAATCAACCCCTACTCCCGGGCATCCCCTGCTGATTTTATCCAGACAGGCATCTCCACGATTGATGGGACAAATACGCTTGTCAGGGGCCAAAAGCTTCCGATCTTCTCAGGCTCCGGCCTGCCCCATAACGAGATTGCGCTTCAGATCGCGCGCCAGGCAAAGGTCCTTGGCCAAAAGGAAAAATTTGTTGTTATTTTTGCAGCAATGGGCATCACGAATGAAGAGGCCCAGTATTTCATCAGAGACTTTGAGAAGACAGGCGCATTGGAGAGGAGCGTTGTGTTCCTCAACCTGGCTGATGATCCTGCTGTTGAACGGCTTATCACCCCAAAGATGGCGCTGACATGCGCTGAATACTTTGCCTATGAGCTTGAGATGCACGTGCTGGTTATCCTCACAGACATGACCAACTACTGCGAATCGCTGCGCGAAATTGGAGCTGCCAGGGAGGAGGTTCCTGGAAGAAGAGGCTATCCTGGATACATGTACACAGACCTTGCCTCCATCTACGAGCGCGCAGGCATGATCAAGGGCAGGAAGGGCTCTATCACCCAGTTCCCAATCCTGACGATGATTGGAGATGATATCACGCATCCGATCCCTGATTTGACAGGATACATCACAGAAGGCCAGATTGTCCTGAGCAGAGAGCTGCACCGGAAGAATATCTATCCTCCAGTTGATGTCCTGCCCAGCCTTTCCCGGCTGATGAACCTTGGCATCGGCAAGGAAAAGACAAGGGAAGACCACAAGCAGCTCTCAGACCAGATGTATGCCAGCTATGCTGAAGGAAGGGATCTCCGGGGCCTTGTCGCCATTGTTGGAGAGGAGTCGCTCTCTGAGAGGGATAAGAGGCTCCTGAAATTCGCAGATGCATTCGAGAAGCGTTTTGTCACTCAGGGAAAATCAGATGACAGAAATATCCAGACAACGCTGGGAATAGGGTGGGAGCTCCTTGCTCCGATCCCGGAGAATGAATTGGCGCGGCTGTCTCCTGAGCTGAAGGAAAAGTTCCTCAAGAGAGATGGTTAGGGAACATGGCCCTTGACGTAAAGCCAACACGGTCTGAGCTTATCAAGCTCAAGAAGCGGATCAAGCTTGCCCAGTCAGGGTACGGGCTCCTGAAGAAGAAGAGGGATGGCCTGATCCTGGAATTCTTCAAGATTCTTAAGGAGGCGAAACGCCTGCGCAGCCAGGTTGCAGGGCACTACAGGGAAGCTTTGGAGAAGATAGAGACTGCAAGACTTATTGAGTCTGATGTGACTCTTGAGTCGCTCAGCCTTGCCATCAGGGAGCGCCCGCAGGTCCAGCTTGGCCAGGCAAATATCATGGGAGTGGTCGTCCCGAGAGTGAGCTCAACAGCAGTTCAGAAAGGGATGCTTCAGCGCGGCTACAGCATTGCAAGCTCCTCAGCAGTGATCGATGAGGCAGCAGAGGCATTTGAGAAGGTGGTCCTGGATATCGTCAGGCAAGCAGAAACCGAGACTGCCATGAAAAAGATCCTGGCTGAGATTGATAAGACCAAGAGGAGAGTAAATGCGCTTGAGTTTGAGGTCATTCCGCGCATGAAGAGGGCCAAGGACTTCATCACCTTAAGGCTGGAGGAGATGGAGCGCGAGAATGTGTTCCGGCTGAAGAGGATAAAGAAGAAATAAGCAGGGGTTGGTGGGCGCCGCGCCAGGGGCTCAGCAGAAAGCCGTCGTTGCCGCCCTTCGTGAGGCTCGGCTCAAATGCAGACCGACAACGGGGAAGCCCCATTCGGGGAATGCCGGTTTATTCAGAGTACAATGCGAGCCGAACTGCTCCGAAGGAGCGACCAAAAATGTGAAGCATTTTTGAGTACCTGTGGCAACCGGTGGCTTGTGAGCGAGTGAGAAGGAGCTCACTCGCAAGCCACAGCAAGGCTTTCTACTGAGCCCGTGCCAGGGGAAAAGTTTATAAACCCGCCATGAATTCTCCCTCGTACCATAAGAAAGGCTCGTTCTTTTTTATGCAGAGGAAAAACAAATGCAAGGAGATTTTGGGGAAAGAACAATGCACAAAGCTACCTGTGCAGACTGCGGCCAAGAATGCGAAGTTCCGTTCAAGCCAGCAGGAGACAGGCCAGTATACTGCAGAGAGTGCTTCCGTAAAAAAAAGCCACGAAGATTCTAGAAGCTAGGCGACCCTCTGGAATAGAGGAGATGGGATTTTTTTGATTTATCATTTTTACATATGAAGTAGAGACTGGTCTAGATTTCTATAAGGGACATAAGGAGATTAACTGCATGGAGCCCTGCAACCGCAAACTATAAAAGACTCCCTCAAAACCAGGAGTTTATGGCTCCAGAACAGGTAGCAAGCCTCCTTCTCAGCATCAAGGCAGTCACATTATCGCCATTAAAGCCGTATGTCTGGACTTCCGGCATTAAAGCGCCGATCTACTGTGATAACAGGCTTCTGATGAGCTATCCTGAGAAATGGGAAGCAATTATACAATCAATGGCAGACGTAATACAACAAAAAAAACTGAGCTTTGATATCATCGCAGGAGTGGCAACAGGAAGCATCAGCCATGCCTCATTAGTTGCCGCAAAGCTCAAGAAGCCAATGATCTATGTCCGACCAAAGGCAAAAGAGCACGGCAAGGGAAACCAGGTTGAAGGTGTTCTAAAGCCAGGTCAGAAAGTCCTTGTGGTAGAGGATCTGATCTCAACAGGAGGCTCAGCCTTAAATGCGATTCAGGCAATACGGGACAAAGGAGGCGTAGTCACAGACTGCATTGCAATCTTCACGTATGAGATGAAGGAATCAAGGGAAGGCTTCTCAAAAGCAGGGGTAACGCTTACAACCCTGTCTAATTTCTCAGCATTGCTGAATGCGGCAGAAGAAAAAAAGTGCATAACACCGAAAGAAAAACAGGCCTGCCTCGAATGGAGCAAAGACCCGAAGAAGTGGCCAAAATGAATTATAAAATGAATTATATAGACAGATTAAAGGAAAAAGAGTCAATCCTCTCTGTTGGACTGGATCCCATTATTGAAAAGATACCAATAAAAGATAAAACAAATAAGGGCATTGAAAAGACAATCTTTTCTTTTTTTAAAAACATCATTGAAGCAATTGACGGTGAAAACATCCCGATTGGCGCAGTAAAGCCAAACATTCCTTATTATGAGCAATACGGATTTGAAGGGTTGAGGGCATTAAAAAAGGTCATCGAGCTGGCAAAAGGAAAGGATCACATCGTGATTTTAGATGCAAAGCGCGGAGATATTGCTAAAACCAATGCAGTCTATGCAAAAGCGATCTTTGATTTCTGGGAGGTAGATGCAGTAACTGTAAACCCATTTTTGGGATCAGACTCCTTACAGCCCTTCTTTGAATACTGCAAAAAGGGAAAAGGCATCTATATCCTTACAAAAACATCCAATCCCAGCTCATCAGAATTCCAGGACCCGATGAAAATAGCCCAGATGATCAATAAGCATTACACCCCTGGAATAGGCTCTGTAATAGGAGCAACCTTTCCTGGAGAGCTAAAAAGGATAACCAAAGCATTCAAGCAGCCAGTCCCATTGCTCATACCCGGCATCGGAGCCCAGGCAGGCTCATTGGAAGCAGTTCCAAAAGAGAGGATTCACCGCATCCATGCAACTTCAAGCATTATTTATGCGTATGAGAAGGATGAAAATGGCAGTTCAGACTATGTTGGAGCTGCACTAAAGGAGATAAGGCTGCTCAATTCTCAGATTGGGAAGATTCAGGAATCAGGCTAACGCACGCAAGGAGGGAGAAAAGAATGGACAAAGTAGTGCATTTTGAGATACCTGCAGACCAGGTAGAGAGGGCAAAAAGATTCTATGAGGCTGTTTTCAATTGGAATGCCGTTTCAATACCCGAGATGAAGTACGTCATACTCCGCACAGGCCCTACAGATGAGAAAGGCATGGCGAAGGAAAGCGGGTTCATCAATGGAGGAATACTGCGGCGACAAGCCCCGATTGATTCAGCAGTCATAACCATCAATGTGGCAAGCATTGAGGATTCATCAAAGAAGATTGAAGCAAACGGCGGAAAAATGATAAAAGGAAAATTCCAGGTAGGAGAAATGGGATACGCAGCCTATTTCAGGGATACTGAAAGCAACATAATCGGACTCTGGGAAAACATTAAAAAGATCAGGGAGCCTTCTTAAATTTCCTATAGCTCTCCTCCAAAGCAGCAATCCCCGGCAGTTTCTTCCCCTCAACCACAGCAAGGGATGCTCCGCCGCCTGAACTGATGTGCGTAAATCTCCTCGCCACCCCGAACTGGTCAACTGCGGCAGAAGTGTCTCCTCCTCCGACAATAGAGATCGCATTGCTCCTGGCAATGCAAAATGCAATCTCCTTTGTGCCGCGGGCAAAACGCTTATCTTCAAACTTTCCAACAGGCCCTGCCCAAAAGACAGTCCTTGCCAGCCTCAGAATCCTCTTATAAGAGGCAAGAGTCCCCATCCCAATGTCCATTATGCTCGCTCCTTTCGGCAACTGAGAAATTGCGCACTGCTTCACTTTTCCATTGATGTAGACGCAGTCAAACGGCAGGATAACTTTCTTATGCCTGCAGAGCTTCCTTGCCTGGCTCAGCATCTCTTCTGAATAAAGAGAGGTCTGGATATCAATGCCCATGGCCTTAAGGAAGGTATTTGCCATCAGGCCTGAGACAATCACCGCATCTGCCCTTTTCAGGAGCTTTTCCAGGGTCGCGATCTTCTCAGCCTTCTTCCCTCCGACAATCGCAACAAAAGGCCGCTTGGGCTTTGCAGCCTTTCCCAGGTGTTCCAGCTCAGCATCAAGCTGGAATCCCGAGCAGCTTAGGATATGGGCAGGAACCTCAGTGATTGAGGTGTCATCATGATGGGAATCTGAGAAGCACTCATTCACATACACGTCTGCGTAGGAGGCAAGGGCTTTGCCAAACCTCCTCCTCTCTCCCGTTGTTGTGGATTGCTCTTCCTTGTGGAATCTCAGGTTCTCCAGAAGAATGATCTGGCCTGGCTTCTGGAGTTTCAGCTTCCTGGCAACCTTTGGGCCAACGCAGTCATCGAGTTTTGCCACCTTTCTGCCAAGCAGCTGAGAAAGCCTCTTTGCAACAGGATCGTATCGGAATTCCTCAATCCTCCTTCCTCCAGGCCTCCCCATGTGGCCAATAAGGATAACTTTGCATTTCCTGGAAAGCAGATGCCTTATTGTTGGAAGCCCCTCCCTGATCCTCCGATCATCTTCGATTTTTCCAGAAAGAAGCGGAACATCAAATCCTGTCCGCACGAGGACTCTCTTGTTCCGTACATCAATATCGCGAAGGTGGAAAAAACCCATAGCACCCTTCCAGAAACCCAAGTATAAAAAGGTTATCCCACCAAAAACTTCGGAAAAAAATTCGTCTTGTAGATCTTATACAGCGGGACACTCTCAATCTGCTGGATGAGCACGGTAAATTTCTGCCGTATCTCCATCTCAGTCTTCCTGAGCTCCATGATATCCGGAGCTTCAGTGATGATTTCAATATCCCATTCCCCTAAGGTCTTGGCTATGCTGACAACGTTCGGATGCGCCTTAAGGTGGCTGATCAGGCTTTTCTCCATCTCGATTGAGATGTTATGGTACTTGATGGTCAGCAGGGCAGAGATATAATTCATCTTCCGGGGGTTGAGTGACGGCCTAAAACCGAGAATGATCTTTCGCTCCTGCAGGCGCTTGATCCGCTCAATGACAGTCTTCGGGCTCATCGAGAACAGCTGCCCAATCCTGACAGCGCTTGCCCGGCCATCCTCAGCAAGCACCTGGAGAATATGGAGGTCTGTCACATCCACCTTTTCCGGTTTCCGATCCCCTCCGATGATAACTGCGGGAAGCAAGTCATGGCGGAAGAGATATTTCCTGCCAAACTGTGTAATCACGATTGTGGTAAGCACCGTGTAATTTTGCAGCTGCTCAGGAAACTTCTCCATAATGCCCCTCAACGTCTTGTTAAACTGGGAGGGATTGAGCGCCAAAAATGTGCAGATCAGGTCATATCTCCCTCCGCATCCTGCAATCCACGCAGTATGAGGCTCTGCGATGAGGTACTGGACCATCTCGTCGAATTTCTCCTGGCTGATATAGACGACCTTGAAGTACACCCGGAAATTGAGGCTGTCCAGCTTGGAGTAATCCAGAAGGGGGTAGAACTGCCGGATAACGCCCTTCTCCACCAGGGAATTGACCGTATAGCTCACTTGCTGCTGGCTCTTTCTGATCTGCCTCCCAAGAGTGGAAAACTGGATTCTGGCATTAAGCTCCAGCCTCCCCAGAACCAGCCGCTCAACATGACGCAATGTTGTCATAGGCTGTTAGTTTATTGCTGTTTTAATAAATGTTGTGCTCACTACGGCCGCGTTCAAAATGAAGGTGCGCGCCCATTCGTGAGCCTCTACGCTGAAACAAGCAGTGCGACAAGGGAGTTGCCCCCTACGGGGATATGTCGCTCATCACAGCAACATCAAGAGGCGAACTTGGCGCTCACCCGAGAGATTTTGAACGCAGTTGCTCATTGCCCTTCAGCATCATTCCACCGAAATTTCTCATTCGAAGAGCATCATAAGATGAACCGCAGAAGATTTCCACCCGGGTTAAAATCCCTATGCATTAAGCCCCTATGCATTAAGCCTTATGCATTATGGATGATCTCAATGACATCCCGGTGATTCAGCACATGCTCCTTGCCAACGGTCCGCCGGGTCTTTACGTCGATTGCACGGATAAATTTCTTTCCGAAGTCAGTATGGAGGCGATACGCAAAATCCAGCGCAGTGCTGCCTCCGGGAACCAGGAAGCAGTCAGGCAGTCTCCTGCCCTCTGAATCCTCAAGCTTATGGACCCCTCCAGGAAAGACTGCGATATACTTAAGCAGTTCAAAGACAGCTTTGTCCAGGGCCTCCTGCACTCCTGTGGAAGCATGGCCAGCCAGGAGCTTTTGTATCTGATCGAGTCCTCGCCTCTGTCCGTCTGTCAAAGCTGCTTCTTTCTTGGTCTCAAAATGATTCTCACCCGGAATATAGTCAATAAGCCCCCTCTTTGCTGCCTCCCGCAGCGCAAGCTCTGCATCAGCTGAGCACGCTACAAAGGTTATTCCTGGAAATTGCTGTCTGAGCCTCAGCAGGTTCTCCTTGCTGCCGGGAAGATCCATCTTATTGCAGGCCACCAGCATCGGCTTGGTAGCCTTCCGCAGCTCTGCCGCAAACAGCACAACCTGGCTGTCGCTCCACTCTTTGAGGTCCAAAGGAAGCTCCAAAAATTCCAGAACAGCTTCGCAGAGCTTGTCGCTCACCCCAAGGCTGCTGAGCTGCTTTGCCAGCGCCTTTGCAAGATCTGACTTTTTGTGGTTGACTGCCCTCGAGAACTTCTCCCATCCCTTCCTGATGAGGCGAAGGTACCAGTGGTCAAGCTCTGCCTCAAGGAACCGCACATCTAAGGCAGGGTCCCTTGTCCCGGGGCTTACCGGCTCACCCTTCGCATTCGTTGCTCCCGCGCAGTCAATGACGTGGATAAGAACGTCCGCCTGATTGAGGTCATCGAGAAACTGGTTGCCCATTCCCTTCCCTTCATGCGCGCCCTCAACCAGGCCTGCCACATCCATAGTATCAACGGGAACAAACCTGCTCCCTCGAATGCAGTAACCGAGCCTCGGGTTGCACGTCGTGCCAAGCTCCTTCTCCGCGCATTCCACCTTGACATAGGCAGTCCCATGGTTCGGCTTAATTGTGACAAAGGGGTAATTGGCAATCTCAACCTCAGCCAGGGTTGCCGCCTTGAAGAACGTCGATTTTCCAACATTCGGCTTGCCGACGAGTCCGATAAGCATAAGCGGTAAGAAATATCTTGTGTATTTATGCTTTGCTTAAAGAAAGGCTGCGTTCAAAGTGAAGGTTGCCATCATTTTGTGAGCGTTCCATCACAAACACCGTAACGTGCTGACAGGGGGATGTCCCTTACTGGGAAGTCAGCCCTGTTCTGAGAGAATAACAAAGCGAACCGATGGCAATCCGAGCGAAGCGAGAATTTGAACGCAGCCTTAAAGAAGAAGTTCTGCCCCAGCTGTCTGAGGCAGTCCAAAGATTTTACCTCTTCTTTTTCTTTGCTGCCTTTCTCTTTTTTGCCATGCACTTCACCTCTTTAGCAGATTTGCTATTTTTTTACTGATTTTTCTCCTTTAAATACTTTTTGCTTTTTTTGATGAGAAAGTGTAAGCAGAGCAATGCTATGGGAGTTCATGTTCTTCGCCCTTCGGCAAAAAAGAGTTGATTTTTTCAATGGCTGATCTTCTTCCCGTCGATACAATCTGTGCAAAAAGAAAAACAATTAAATAGCCGTGCAAACCTGCTCCGGAGTATGACAAAAGACAGGCTGGTTCAGTTTTCCGGAACTGAATGCGTCCACTGCAGGGAGATGGATCCCATTATCAGGAAAGTTGAGAAGGAGCTGGGCGTGAAGATCCATTACGTCGAGGTCTGGCACAACGAGGAAAATGCGAAGTTCATGGAGTCTGTAGACACCGATGGGCATGGAAAAGTATTCTGCGGAGGAGTGCCCTTGTTCTATAACGAGAAAACAGGAAAAAAGATCTGCGGATCCTGTGATTTTGAGACGCTGAAGAATTGGGCCCTCGGAAAATGAAGCCGAAGATCAGGCTCCCTCTCCTGCAAACATTCAGGGATGTGCAGGAGACAATCCATGCGCAAAAGCTGGTCACGGTCTGCGAGGAGGCCCATTGCCCCAATATCTCTGAATGCTGGAGTGGAGGCACAGCAACATTCATGGTGATGGGCGATGTCTGCACCCGGGGCTGCCGGTTCTGCGCTGTGAAGACTGCAGTCTCCGGGAAGGAATTGGATCCTGAAGAGCCAAGGAGATTAGCCGAGACGATTCATTCATGGGGGCTTACGTATGTTGTTGTCACCTCTGTGGACAGGGACGACCTTCCTGATCAAGGAGCCAGTCATTTTGCCGGATGCGTCAGAGAGATACGGAAATCAAATCCTCAAATCAAGATTGAGGTTCTCATTCCAGACTTTAGGGGAAATCTTGATTGCCTGAACGCTATCATCGCTGCAAATCCCGATGTTATCGCGCATAATATCGAGGTGGTTGAGCGGCTCCAGGCAAAAGTGAGGGACAGGAGGGCGGATTATCGGCAAAGCCTTTTTGTTTTGAGGGCGATAAAGGAGCTTGACGCAACACGGTGCACCAAATCTTCCATCATGGTGGGCTTTGGCGAGAGCACGGAGGAGGTTGTTGCTGCGATGAGGGATTTAAGGAAGAACGGCGTCGATTTCCTGACGATCGGCCAATACCTGAGCCCAGGCTTCAGGCATGCCCCTGTGAGAGAATACGTCGCTCCTGAAAAGTTCTTATTCTATAAGAAAGTGGGAGAGGAGATGGGATTCAGGTATGTCGCCTCCGGTGCATTAGTCAGAAGCTCGTACAGGGCAGGAGAGTATTTTGAGAGAGCAAATAACAATCTTTATAAGAGCCTGGATTCTCATCGTCTCTCATGAAAAAGGCGTTTAGTGAGTTGCAGCTCCTGGATGAGAAAGGAAGAGCGAAAGGCAGTTTTCCCAGGCAACGCGCACAGGAATTCTACGAGAAGATGCTTCTCATTCGCCAGTTTGACCAGAAAGCATTAAGTCTGCAGAGGCAGGGCAGGATAGGAACGTATGCGCAGTACGTTGGAGAGGAGGCTTCCCAAGTCGGCTCTGCTCTGGCGGTTGAGGCAGAAGACTGGGTGTTCCCAAGCTATCGGCAGACCGGCAGCCTGATTGCGATGGGTGTGCCTATGCTGAACTTGTTGAGGTATTGGGGAGGGGATGAACGGGGAAATATCCCTCCAAAAGGGAGGAACATCTTTCCGATATCCATCCCTGTTGGATCACAGATTGCCCTGGCGATGGGCGCAGGGATTGCCCTGAAGATCCAGAAGAAGAAGAGCGCGGTGCTTGCGTATTTTGGAGATGGGGCTACAAGCAGGGGAGACTTCCACGACGGCTTGAACTTTGCGGGAGTCTTCAATGCTCCTGTTGTGTTTTTTTGCGAGAACAACCAGTGGGCGATATCGACAGCCCCGGGCTCCCAGACACACGCAGAAACATTCTGCCAGAAAGCGATTGCCTACGGCATCCAGGGAATCCGGGTTGACGGAAATGATGTGTTCGGAGTCTATAAGGCAACAGCAGACGCATTGGCCAGGGCAAAGCAAGGGAAAGGCCCGACGCTGATTGAGGCAGTTACTTACAGGATGTCTGACCATACAACAAGTGATGATGCGTTTCGGTATCGCTCAAAGGAAGAGGTTGAACACTGGAAAAAGAGAGATCCCATTGAAAGGCTTGAGAGGTTCCAGATGAGCCTGGTTCAGCAGAGAACTGCGATCCTGAAGAAGAACAAAGAGCTGGTTGAAGAGGCAGTGCGCCAGTATGAGAACGACAAATCCTGCCCTGTTGATGATATGTTCCAGTATATGTATAAAGAGATGCCTGAGGAGCTGAGGAAGCAACTTCAATATCTGAAGGGGCTGAAGTGAGATGGAACGAACAATTGTTGAAGCGATCAACCTTGCATTATTCCGGGAGATGAAGAGAGACAAGAATGTTGTTGTCCTTGGAGAGGATGTCGGAAGGAATGGAGGGGTTTTCAGGGTTACTGATGGATTGCAAAAGAAGTTTGGGGAAAACAGGGTGATGGACACTCCGCTGTCTGAGGCAGGGATTGTGGCAGCATCGATCGGAATGGCAGTTGCAGGTTTGCGGCCTGTTGCAGAGATCCAGTTTTCTGGGTTTCTCTACGCAGGCATTGACCACCTGATTTCCCATGCTTCCAGGATCAGGCATCGATCGCGAGGCGCATTCAGCTGCCCTCTGGTTATCAGGACTCCGTATGGAGGGGGGATCAGGGCTTTAGAGCACCATTCAGAAAGCATGGAAGCCTTGTACTGCCATATCCCCGGGCTGAAGGTAGTGGTTCCCTCAACCCCATATGAGGCAAAGGGGCTGTTGGCTGCAGCAATCAGGGATAACGACCCGGTGATTTTCTTCGAGCCGCAGCGGCTGTACCGGCAAATCAAGGAAGAGGTTCCTGACAAGGAGTATGTGATTCCTTTAGGCAAGTGCAAGCTCGCGAGAGAAGGGAAGGATGTTACTATTATTAGCTGGGGAGCGATGCTCCAGGTTGTGAAAGATGCTGCATCCCGCGTTGATATTGATTGTGAGATTGTGAATGTCATGACTCTTAAGCCATTGGATATGCAAACTATTATTAACTCAGTAAAGAAGACAGGAAGGTGCATTATTGTCCATGAAGCTCCCAAGACCTCCGGCTTTGGGGCAGAGATCATTGCAAGGCTGAACGAGGAGATTTTTGGTGAGCTGAAAGCTCCTGTTGAACGGGTTGCCGGGTTTGACACGGTGTTTCCGCTCTATAAGATGGAGAGATTGTATCTTCCGAATGTCGTGCGTGTTGTTGAGGCGATGAAGAGGGTGATGAGCTACTGATGGCATACGAATTCAAGTTCCCGGATGTAGGAGAAGGCATACAGGAAGGAACGATAGTCAAATGGCTGGTCAAGGAGGGGGATGCTGTCGATGCAGATCAGGCCCTGGGAGAGATAGAGACAGACAAGGCCATTGTTGAAATTCCAAGCCCAAAAGCTGGAACCATCATCAGGCTGCATGTCAAAGAAGGAGGGGTCATCAGAGTCGGCCAGACAATGGTTACGATCAAGGAATCAGGCGAAGAGAAGAAGGACGCCGGTACTGTAATCGGGTTCCTGGATGATGGAGAGAAGCAGAAGGCTGAGAAGATTCACATACCAAGAAAGGAAGGAAAGGCAGGGTTGGCAGCTGAGAGCAAGGGCGTCAAGGTTCAGAAGAAATATGACATGTTCGGCTACATTGACAGGGTTCCTTTTTCAGGCATCAGGAAGGCGATTGCAGAGCATATGGCTGAGAGCATCCGCACTACTGCTCAAGTCACGCATATGCAGCAAGCTGATGTTACAAAACTTGCTGTTTTGCGGGAAAAGGAGAAGAAGAAAGCTGAGAGTGAGGATGTGAAACTGACGTATCTTCCTTATGTTGTGAAGGCTGTTGTCGCTGCTTTGAAGAAACATCCCATGCTGAATTCAACCCTTGACGAAGCTGCAGGAGAGATACGGGTTAAGAAATACTACAATATTGGCATCGCTGTTGATGAGGGAGATGGATTAAGGGTTCCGGTTGTCAAGGGAGCTGACCAAAAAGACACCATCACAATTGCCAAAGAGATCCAGAATTTCGCTAAGGTGGGCAAGAAACTCAATCCCATGGACATGAAAGGAGGAAGCTTCACAATCACGAACCTAGGCCATCTTGGAGTAGAATACTTCACGCCTGTCATCAATTATCCTGAAGTGGCAATCTTAGGTATGGGCGATATACAGGACGAGGCTGTTGTGAAGGAAGGAAAGGTTGTTGTACGGAAGATACTGCCGCTTTCCCTCAGCTATGACCACCGCGTTGTTGATGGGAGAGAAGCTGCCTTGTTTATGAAAGATCTTGTTGAGGCTCTTTTTTCTCCTGCCTGAACTTCCAAAGTTCGATTCGCGTGTTTTAATCCTTCCCCTGCTCGGACTGAATCCTGCCGAGACTGCCTGAATTGGCATGGCAGCCTTTGGCGACTGCCTTCAGCCTTATTCCTACCTAGTACTGATCGTCAGAATCGACGTCATCTCCACCACTGTCGTCATCATCATCGTCCAATCTCCATGCTTCCATGCGCTTCACCCCCTTGGTTTTTTCATCAATGGTATGCTCTCTTCAATAAATAGTAGGCTCTCTTCAATAGTATCTGCTCCCGTTGGTGGACATAGAAATCTATTCATCTGAGCTCGCTGCGTTGAAGTTTTTGCATCCCCCGAATCGGCTGCGATAGACAGTAGCATATATATAAAGGTATCTAAAATTTATTTAGAGGTCATATTCAACCTTATCTCAGATAGTTCCACTCCTTTGACTCGTATCTCCTGGCAAGCTCCCGAGCCTTCTTTTTTTCCTCTTCTGAAAGCCTGCCAACCTCCCATTGCTTGCCATCAGTGAATCCGAGGAGCAGCGCATGATAAAGCTCTTCCTTCTCGCGCTGGCAGACCGCCCGAACGCTTGTTACTCTTTCCTTGACACTGGCAATGACCTTATCCCGTATCTTCTCATCAGGCACTCGTAAGAGAGAGAACATCTTGTCCACATCTACATCATAGAGGATAGTGCCGTGCTGGAGCAAAACCTTATTTCGCCTTGTCTGGGCATTGCCCGATATCTTCTTTCCTTGAACAATGACATCGTTGATAGGCTTGAATTCTGCCTGAATCCCAAGTTTTCCAAGGCTCTTAATGATCCACCCGCATATCTCATGATAGCTCTCAGTGATGCCCTGGAACATCGATTCAGGAGCAATGACACTATACGTAATTTCTGCATCATGGTAGACAGCCCCTCCGCCAGTTCGTCTCCGCACAATGTGCATCCCTTTGCACGCTTCCTCATTGACTTCCTGCGAGAGGCTTTGGAAATACCCGATTGATACTGCGCTTGGATCCCATTGATAAAACCGTATTGTTGGCTGGCCTCCGGCTGCCACACTCTCTGTGATTGCCTCATCAATTGCCATGTTCATAAAGGCGTTATGAGTCTCCAGCGGAATGAGCCTCCAGACGCTATTCATGCTCTCCCTCTGCGTTTCCTTCTGGTTTTCCCCCTGCTTTTCTCTCTGCTGCCTCTCTCATACTTACAACAACGAGTCTTGCGATAGCCTCAGTGTTGATTCCAATCATCTGGATTCCCTTTGCTTCCACGACCCGCTCAATAATGCTGGCGTAAAACCGGAGCTCTTTGCCTGAGGGCTGCCCGATAAGGCTCTGCTCAATTGCTGAAAGCTCTTCCTCAGGGTGCAGGAAGAAATCGCCAGTTATGGCAATACGGTTGATCTTTGCATCAAAATCAATAGCAATACGGACAAGCTTTCCTCCCTCAACCTTTTCAAGTGCCGTTCCGTGCATGGTGTGAGAGAAAATCTATAAGAGTATAAAAGAGTTATTGGTTATTTCCTGGGTATTGAAACCCGACCCGTTTGCACAACCAAAACAAATATAAACCGACAGTAACCTTTCCAGCCTTGCTGGGGACGTAGCTCAGACTGGGAGAGCACTACGCTGAAGTGTTTTCGAAGCATCTCGTAATCTTCGATTACGACGAAACGTAGTTGTCCGGAGTTCAAATCTATGGCGGCTTGCCGGAATGGCAGGACCGAATAGTGACCATCTCCGCGTCCCCACTTTTCCTATTTTCTCTTACTCCCTGCCTAAAGGGATTCGATGAAAAGCTGTCGCCCTTACAACCCTGCGATCAGATTCGACATGATGACTCCCGCTATCAGGTTGAACAGGACAGTGATAACGAAGGCGATTGCGCAGTAGATGGCAGTGCTCCTGATCAGGTTGACTCCGAGCAGGTATCTTTCATTGAGCTTATCAGAGCCGTTCTCGATCCCATTGACCAGCACAGTAAGGATATAAATCAGCTCGACGACATAGATCCCAACTACAATCTGGAACCAGTACGTCGGGATTCCTCCCTTAAACAGTCCTGCAAGCGCAGTTGCTCCCTGGCCTGCTGCCTCAGCTCCTCCGATCCTCGGGAGCAGCGTGTCCAGATTCCCGATGATGGCAGTGATCATAGAGGTTATTCCAATCACAATCCCTGAGATTGCAGGCGTCAGGAAGCTGATCTGTGATTTCATTGAGCTGATGATCTCGGCGAGCAGGTCCTGAAGCCGCTCATTGACGGTGTGGATCTCCTTGATATACCTGGAAACATTCACAAGAGCCTGGGCAGCAATCTTTGGGCCCTTCCTGACGCTCTCCACAAGCACCTTCATTGAGCTCTCAATGACGGCCGAGGGATAGGCAGCAAGCGCCCCATGCCTTGGGTCAAAGATTGCCTCTTCCACGCCCATTCCCAACTTCGTGATGTTCATGCTGACGAGCTGGAAAAAATCTCCGGATACCGTGCCTTGCATCGCTGCAGAAACCCGGTCAAATGCTATTTCCGCAGGCAGCCCATCTCCCAATCTGTTGCCGAGCTGGAACAGGCTGGAAGCGAACTCATTCTCAATGCGTTTCGTCTCCTCCCGGATCTTTATCAGGTTCTCGGAGCGGAATTTGAAATACATTCCCAGGCCAAGGCCTAAGCCTAAGGTGAAGAACAAGGAAAGCAGCGTGGCGCCTATCCCGAAGGGGCCGTTTTTTCCAATGACGATATTATTGGCATCTCTTACATCCCTGTACTCCAGGAATCTGAAGCCGTAAGAGGGAATGATGTCATCAGGGATATCCGGATTTGCTGCATGGATCAGCAACGGCAGGATCCCGATGAATACCAGCAGCGTGCCAATGCTCATGGCTACAAAAAACGGGCTTACAAGAACCTCTTTCTTTCCAATCCTGACTGAGATCTTCTTGTACTTTTCAAACTGCGGATCCTTGCCGATATCGGTCTGCCCATATCCTGTAGGCCTGTTTGCGAGGATGGTCTTGCCCAGGTAATAGATGCCAATTGGCAGGAGCACATCATAGAGCACCGCGATATGGTACCATTTGACAGCCTCAAGGAAACTCACGACCAGCGGCAATATGACGAGCCCAAGGATAGGCAGGATGACACCCAGCATATTCAGCATGGTGATTGGGCTCTGCAGGGCGTGCGTATACCTCAGCATCTTTTCATAGGTTCCAGTGAGGATCACATCCAGCGCCTTATCCAAAGACTCCAGGCGCCTTGGCTCATCGCCTTCATACAGTGAGCTCTCAACGAGGTGGAATGACTCGATAAACTCAAAGTTCCACTTCCTCCAGCCTTCCAGATAATTGTCCAGGCTCTCTTTTACAGTATCAAACTCTCCCGTCTCCACATTCCACAACACTTTCTTAAGGTCAAGTGAAAGCGGAGGCATAAGGCGCTCTGAGGCAAAATCAACTGCAAGCTCCAGGTTTGAGGTGTGCCGCATATAGGTGACAACATAGAAGATACACTGCACCATCTGGTTTGATGCTCTCATGCGGAACTGGGAGGCTATAAACATCGGAATCCTCTGCAACGGAGCAATGATGAGGACTCCGCAAAGAAAGAAAAAAAACGTAAAGAAGAGTCCGCCAGTTATGAAAAAGGCCAGGCTTCCCAGCAGGAAGATGGTGAGTATGGAGGAGAGTATAGCAAAGGAGTATGCCCCTGCAGGAGTGATATTCAGATGGGCAATAGAGGCAGCTTCCTGATACTCCTTCTCCTTCTCAGGCTTCAGCTTCAGCTTGAGAATCTGACCCGAGATCTGGCAGAGCTGCTCGTAGATGTTGAGGTTGGCTGGCATGAACTGCTTTCTGAATGCCTGGTATTCCCTTGAGTAGGTGACCTTGGCAGCCTCAGCCTCAGGCTGTCCTGCTGCCTGGCCAAGCTGGTGCTTGATCTTCCCCTGGTACTTTGCTATAAGTGTGTCAACATCAGCCATGGTTTGCTTCTTCTCGTTGTTTGCTTTCTCCGCTTTTTTCTCTGCTTTTCCTGCTTTTTTCTCTGCTCTCCTTTTTCTCCCTTTTCTATATTTGCTCTGCCTTTATTGCTGCGCTTTATTCTGTCTTTTCTGCCTTTATGCTCTTCTTCAGCCATTCGTTCCATTCGAAAAAGATCCTCTGGCTCTCCAGATAGCCTACTTCATCACGGACAGTCGCCGAGATCCTGTGGTATTCATCATTCGATTGGATGACGAATTCCGCCTCAAGCATATCAGGCCTGTGGCTAGCCAGCGCCAGATTCACAATTGTCTCCTTGATCTTCGCCCTGAGCAGGATATTATCCCACACTGCATCCCAGTTTCCTGACCACTCTTTCACATTTCCAGCTATGGCCTTGAGGATATCAGAATCGCCATTTTTAAGGTCAGCAGTCGGCTCAAGCTGGTCAGTCTTTGTATTGTATTTCATGAGGTCAGAAAACCCTCCTTCCTGTAGGGGGTCATCAGTCCAGTGCTTCCTGACTTCAGTGATTGACGTGACCCTCCTCCATCTCTGCAGCCCGTCAGAGCTCCGCAAAGGATTTGCCACAACCACGATGTCTGTTGCCTTGAAGCTTGTCTTCGGAACCTGCAGGTCATTGACAACCCTGTCAAATACGCCGTAGGGAGAATCCCCATGGATCGTTCCTGCAACCACATTGGCTAGAGCTCCAACCCGCATTGCCTCGTACAACGCCCGTGCCTCAACAGAACGCACCTCTCCTACAATTAAGGCAGAATCGCCAAGCCGCAGGGTTGCCCTAATTCCCTCCTCTGCGCTGACCTCGGTAGAGCCGTGGGTCAGGGCAGATACTACTTTCATGGGCTGAATATTATACCCCAACTTTCTCAAAGGAGTCGTAGGAAGCTCGAGAGTGTCCTCGATTGTCAGTATGCGGTATTTCCGCATGATTTCTGTCAGAAGGCTTCCAAGCAGTGCTGTTTTTCCTGCAGAGCGCGTTCCTGCAACAAGCAGCGTCCTTGATCCGTCAATGATGAAGGAGAGAAGCCCGGCAGCAAGCGGCGTCAGCATGCGGTTGTTGATAAAGAGCGGCAATGTCCATGGCCTGTCCCGGTGCCTCCTGAATGCATAGGCAAGGCCGTAGGGATTCAATGGCGGAGCAATCACGCCCACTCGTGCATTGGCTGCAGGCAGGCTGAGGTCTGTATCAAGGATGGGATTTGCCTCATCCAAAGGCCTGCCTGAAAGCATGCGGAGCTTTGACGCCCAGGACTCCGCCTCTCCTACAGTGGGGATGATATTGGTCACGCATTCGTCAAAATCCTCATGCACGAGAAACATCGGAATCTGGCCCATGGGCGCATTGATGGTGATATCCTGGATCTTTTCATCCTGAAGAAGCACCTCAATCAGGCCAAAGCCAACAGTATACCGGACAAGGATTTTCGTCATGCTTTGGATCTCCTTCTCACGCAGGTTCATGTTCCTCTGGCTGGCAAGCTCCTCGATCAGATCATGGCCAACATTCATGAATACCTGCCGCATCCTCTGGGGATCAACAAACTCAGAGCGTGTCGGCTTATGCTCAGCCATGACCTTCCTCGCAGTATCCACGATCTCATACTTCTCCTCGCTCATCTTGAATTCCGGAGGAAGGATATGATACAGGAATTGGATGGTGTTGGGAAGCCTGAAGAGCGTGACCTCAGTATCTTCAACACCATAGCTGGCAAGCTCCTCTCCCTCAACAGGGTAGCTCGCCATCAGCTTCGTGAACATGAAATCTGGCCTGATCGTTGGAGTGAACAGCTTCCTGTAAACAGACCGGTCTCCAACAACATAGCCTGCAAGGTAGGGCTGGGCGAGCTGTATCAGGCTTGTCTGGTCAAGCATCCTAACGATCATGTTGAGTTGCGTCACGATGCGATGCAGCCGATGCGCCTCTAGCTCAGCAGCAGAGTGCTGCATTGAGATGCTCTCCCGCCTGGAAAGCCGCTTGAGCTCCACATACGCTCCCAGGGGATCTGATTTGAGCATGCGATACACCGTATTCTGGATTTCGGCATAGGTCTTTGGGTCTCCGATGCTTTGGTAGGTGATGATCCGCTTCTTGATGATCTGGTTATAGGCCTTCGCAAGGTCCAGGAGCATGAGGGTCTGTGTATAGTCATACTCATAATCCCTCTTCTGGGTGAACACGATCTTGGTGACCGTGCCTGCTTCCATAAGGATGTCAATGGCCTTGGCCATAAGGACAGGATCGTCCTCCAGGGAAGGGCTTCGCAGGTATGCCTCGCAGTCTATCCTGAGGGTCACATCCTCTCCTTCTCTTAACACGTCATACGTGAAAGGCTGCTTGTTTTGGTCCACGAGCGCCATCATGACTCCTTCCTCAGCTGCTCAAGGGCAACTTCAATAAGATGGGACTTGTTGCGGTACCTCTGGCCTTTTGTCTCCCGCTCAATCCACCTGATAAGGTCTTCCTCAATTGTAGCTGAGATTGGTTTTTTCATTATATCGGGTATAGTATAATTCCCATTACATCGATTATATCATGATTTCCCTTATATCGGGTATATTTTAATTATGCCGATGATATTATAATATACATTTTCTAGTAGGAGATATATTTTATAACATATTTAAACCTTTGGGTCAGGGGGTATGTTCACTGGCCAGGGATAGCCACAAAGTTTTTATATAGTAAAGGCAACAAATAATTGAGCATAAAGTATTGCCTTTACATGTCAAAAATCAAAGATTTTTGAGCATGCTCGGAAATTGTAACAATTTATTATACATGTTTGCAATTTCCGACATATTACGAACGGGCAACAATTGCTCAAGTATATTTGCCCGTGAGTATAGCCCCTCTGCCGGAAGAATATGAACGGTCCTCAGGAGCTGAGGGAGTAAGGAAGACACATATAAACAGCTGAAATAGCAGAAGCAAGCACATGGAATACAAAGCAGGTTCAGCAGGACGCCACGCGATTAGCGAGATTGTCAAAGTTAAACGGGACAGCGCAATCAGGGATGTGCTGCGCCTCCTTTCAAAAGAAGGCAATCGGTTCAAGATAATAGACCCCATATACATCGTTGACAAGGGCGAAAAGCTTGTTGGCGTTGTTTCCATCCGGGATATGTTCAGTTACCCGCAGGAAACAAAGGTCGGCAGAATCATGAAGAAGAAGGTGGTGTCTCTTTCTCCAGATGCTGAGGATGAAAAAGCTGCCCATGTAGCCTTGAAATATGGCATCAAGACAATCCCTGTTGTCAAGAACAGGAAGATCCTGGGAGCAATCCCGGCAAATCTGATAACATCCATCCTTAACAGATCGCTGCAGGAGGATATCCTGCATTTTGCAGGAATCCACAAATCCCATCTAAACTATGAGAA
The DNA here is from genome assembly GCA_035290625.1 of Candidatus Nanoarchaeia archaeon. Taxonomy (NCBI): domain Archaea; kingdom Nanobdellati; phylum Nanobdellota; class Candidatus Nanoarchaeia; species Candidatus Nanoarchaeia archaeon. The sequence goes on along the minus strand of DATDTY010000083.1, from coordinate 7,835 downwards.
CACCACAAAAGTTCCGTTGCTTGCTTCTGTCCTTCATCGCCTGCCTTGGTTGATTGTGGGGCTGATAGGCATTATGATTGCAGCCTACTTCATCAACATTTTTGAATCAACCTTGCAGACCTACCTCATCCTTGCATTCTTCATTCCGGCCATCGTGTACATGTCAGATGCCCTTGGAACACAGCATCAAACCCTTTTTGTCAGGGATTTGGCAACTCTGGGGAAGGATCTCAATCTCGGCCAGTACTTCCTCAAGCAAACAGTGATTGCAGGCATCTTGGCGGTGTTAATAAGCAGTTTAACCATGGTAGGAATTTTCCTATTTTGGAATGCCCCATTTACCGGATTTGTCATATCCATCTCGCTGTTTATTGCATTGATGGTCACAAACTTTACTTCGTTAGTCACAACCCTGATTATCTATAAGATGGGGCATGATCCTGCATTGGGAAGCGGCCCTCTTGCGACAGTGATCTCTGATTTGACATCCATTGTTATTTACTTTCTTATTGCATCGTGGCTGCTGTTATAGGGGCAGTAAGCACGCTTTTTCATTGCCACGTATTTTCATGCCAAAGCGACTCCTCCCCACCATCTGAGAAGGCAATAATGGCTGGCGTGCTCGGCTTAAAGTTATCTTCTACCAGCCTGTTAGGCACGATTAAGATCCCATTTGCCAAAGCAGCTGAAGAGCCGCCAAGCTTCTCTTTCCATACTATATCTCCATTTTCTGCATTAAAGCTGTAGAAGTATCCATCACCGCCTTCACCAACGCCAAAATAAACTTTATTGTCTGCCAAGACAGACGAAGAATCTGCGTTTGCCTTGCCAAAGTCATATTTCCACATGACCTTGCCATCTTTCTGGTCCAGAGCAAAGAATTTTCCTTCATAGGTACCAATAAATACCTTGCCATAGCCTAAAGCTGCGGCAGCCGATACGCCAATTAATTCTCCTGTTCCGGAAGCAATCTTGTTTTTCCAGATTAAGCTGCCATCGTTTGCATCTAAAGCATAGAAATAGCCGTTTTCCGAGCCGACATAAACGACATCTTCCAAAACAGCAGGGGTAGAATGAATCAGATTTAATTTTCCTTGGATATAATCTACTTTAAACCTCCACAACTCTTTTCCTGTTTCTGCATCCAGGGCATAGAGATGGCTTGGATTTGCATTGCTTCTTTGCGACCCTTCTGTTCCCACAAAGATTTTTCCATCGCTGTAAGCAGGCGAAGAATGAACGACCTCTGCATCCTCCAGATATTTCTTCCAGATGAGATTTCCATGAGCTTCATCAAGCGCATAGATGGTTCCAGAATCATCTCCGACAAAGAGTTTATTTTCCGCAAACAAAGGCAGGGAATGCGAGATGCCTTTTTGAGTCTGGTATTTCCATAAAAACTCTCCCGTACCCGCATCCAATGCATAAACAAATCCTGCAGGAAGATTATCCAGGTTATCGCCGGCATTAACGCTTGCAAAAAGCTTTCCCTTGCCTGCTGCCAGACCCCTTGGAAAGAACTTCCTTATTTCTCCGGCATAAGACCATATTTTTTTGCCTGTTTTCAAGTCTAATGCAAATATATCTTCTGGAGCGATAAAGACCATGCCATTATCAATGATGGGCCAGTTTGCCTCAAAGTTGCCATCATAGCCTATTTGCTCGAAATCGCCAACAGTCCATTTCCACAGGACAGTGGGCTTCGATGGTGCTTTTGATTCAGAGAAGCCTGTCCTTGCATTGCTGCCGTGGAACGCTAGCCAGTTTGTTTGTGTTTCTTTCGGCTTTTCTTCGAGTATCTCCGATTTTTGGGTTTCTTCTGTTTCTGTTTCCTGCGCCTCAGTTGTTTCGTTTATTTTTCCAACTTCTGTTCCCTCTTGTGGCTGCGCTACTGGCTGTTCTTTTTGTACTTCTGTTTTTGGCTCCTCCTTTATTTCTTTAGCGCAACCTACAATAAAAATTATTAAAACAAGCAAAAATAAAATTAATAAAACTCCTAATTTTTTCATATTCATTCTACTTGCCTGCATTTTAAGGGTATTCTATCATAAATTTTTGAATACTCTCCTGGCTTTGGAGGGCTTTTTTGTCCTGCTTTAAATCTTGTGAAAAATATTTTTGAAGCGCCTGCATTTAATGCCCCTTCTGCAGATGCTTCAACTTGGGACTCAGAACCGTATTCTGCTTCTGTCACCCAGATTGGTTTGTTAATATTTTTCTCCTGCATAAGCTTTTTGAAATCCTTTACATTCAACGTATTTAAATCTCTTGAATTGATATAGTGAATATTTGCTATATCAAAATAATCCGCTCCGCCTAATTCAAAAATTTTTCTCCAGTAAGCAAGCATATTAGGCATTATACCTGCTGCGCCGCCCTGAACAACTTTGCAGTCTGCACAAGCCAGTTTTATTGCTTCATTGCTGAGTTTTAAAATCTGAACATATTCTTCTTCTGTCCCTTTATAAAAGGTTAAATCAGGCTCTTTCATTTCAGGCTCATTTAAGATTTCATAATACTTTATTGGAATTATTAAATTAGGCATATCATCAATTCCATCGCCATCGTATCTCTCCACGAGCTCTGAAAGGAAATTTTTGTAGTCTTCAAGATTGCAGGGAGCGCATCTCGATTTGGGTATTCCGCCTATTTTACCCCAGGGATAGAATTGGTCTCCAGATGGCACTTCACAGCTGGAAGAACGACACTGCTTTTGATCCCACTCAGCGTAAGGCCATATTGTGGCAAGGATCGCCACCTTATTCTCTTGCGCTTTTTTTATCCACTCATCTACGGGAATAAAATCAAATTCTCCTTTTTTTGGCTCTATCCATCCCCAGGCAAATGGTCCTGAGTGAGGTCTGGCCCATGCTGCTCCTATTAAACTAATCAATTCTGCCTCTTGCGGGGTCCCAGTAAGAAAACCTATACAATTCTCTTCAATATCCGCGGGAATACTGACTGATTCTATTTTTTCTTCTGGCATTTTTTCTTCTGGCCTTTCTTTGATTATTTCTTTCTCTGGCTCTTTTTCCTCCGCAATGAGCGGAGGCCCTGTTTTTACCGCTTCTTCAGATGGTTTTTCTTCTTTAATTTTTTCTATTTTTCCAGCACAGCCAATAAGAAAAATTGATAAAATAAGCAAAACTGATATTATTTTTTTCATTTCATAGCCACCGAGCTTCCTTTCTAACTTCTGAATTATTCTTTAACTGAATAAAGAGAAGCCCAAGAACGACAACAATGACCATAACCAAAAAGCTTCCATACAGAAACCTGTTTAAGAGATGCAGGATATATTGCTCAACAGTAGGGTCTGAGTAAGGGAATAAAAATACCCTAAAGACAAAGGCCTTGAGCCCGTGGATGATAAAAGAATATAAAACTCCCAAAACCAGGACATTCTTAAAATTAAAATCATAAAGCACGGTAAGCTTAACTACTGACAAAGCCACCATAAGGGCCCATAAAGCCTGGGTTAAGTTTAAGGCAAAAGGAAACCTGTCAGATAAATGCAGCGCCACATAGTATTGCAACGCTACCACTAAAACTGCTCCCACTATATAATACCAAATTGGCAAAATGTATTCTTTCAAGGTTTTTCCAAATATTTTCATTTTTCAACACTAAACCTTAATAACCTATTCGAAAATTTCATCTCTCCTACCCAGAGATAGCTTCCATCAAAGCTAAGATAATGTGGCATAAAAAGCCCATCTTTAGAATTAGTTTTGTATTGGCTTACAAAATCCGGCTGGCCTAAAACAATGTCAGGCTCTTCTAGCCCATTCTCAGGGAAAGAATTCCAGATAAGCACCCTATTATTTCCATCAGCAACAAACAGGCTATTGTTATATGCATAAACTCCTGCAGGCATGCTTAACTTAGCAGTTGGTGGCAAGTCAGCAATATTTTCTGAATGATTGATGATTTTTATTTCAAAATCTGCTGACTGCTGGCTTCTTGTGGGCAATTCCTTCCATACCAATACCCTGTTATTGGAATGATCGGCAACTACCAACTTTTTTCCATCAGTAGATATCTGCACTGGATGTGAGAGTTGGTTAAGCGCACCGCCTTCGGAATTCGTTTCAAAATCTGGCTGGCCTAAAACAAAATCTGGAAGGGCCTGATTAGCAACTGGTATTTGATTCCAGACAAGAATGCGGTTGTTGTCGCTGTCGCTTACAAATAGATTTGTACCATCAGTTGTAACACCCATAGGGCCATTGAAACTATACTTCCCTATCCCATGTCTGTATTGTGATAAATCAGTTGTCTGCCCAAGGATAATATCAGGTAACTGATTATTCTTCTCCGGGATATTATTCCAAATTAAAATCTTACCCGATCCCCTGGCAGCAATAATCAACCTTTTTCCATCACTTGTTATTTGTCCGCAATCACCGAGTTCTGCTCCGCTCCAATTTGATATGACTATGTCTGCTTTTGCTTTGCTTTCATCAGGAATCTGCCTGTAAATTGCTAACCCTAGGCGTGAACCAGAACACACAAAAAGCTGTTTGCCATTTGAATATGGAAACGGGTTAGGAAAACTATTTTTTGAAGAGAAAATGTCAATGCCAAAATCCGGCTGGCCTAAAATCAAATCTGATTTGGCATCCACTTCGGCTGGAACTTTATTAAAGATCAAGACTCTATTTTGATAGGTGTCAGCCACAAATAATCTTTGTCCATCACTAGCAACACCTTCGGGTGCTGACAGCCCGCCACGTTCTAAGCTCGGGTCTAATTTTCCTATGCGAAAATCTTCTTTCTGGTTTTCATCCATAGGCAAGTTGTTCCATACAAAAACCTGGTGGCTACTCGTGACAAACAATTTGCCGTTATCAATTGTTAAACCTGCCACCATACCAGTCGGCTCATCTGGAAGACGCTTTGGGTAGGTAACAAAATCTGCAGGCTGGCCATTTTCCGTTGGAAAGCTCTTCCACACGTACATCCCGTATCCGCCATACATTCCTATCGCTAGATATTCCCCATTAGAAGTTATACTTCTAGGTGTCATCAGTGAAACCAAAGGAATGGGCCAATTAACTAGTTCGTTTTTGTCTCTGAAGCGAGTCTGAAAATCCGGCTGGCCTAAAATCAGATCAGCAGGCTGATTGTTTTCTTCTGGAAAAGAATTCCAGATCAAAACAGAGCTGTCTGTTGTACTTGCAATCGCCACTCTTTTCCCATCGGTCCAAACGTCCCATGGCCAGTTAATCTCCTTTCTGGGGTCTTTTGTGCTTGGCTCTTTCTTCCTTTGGGCCTCCCAATCGAGATATCTCGACCAACTATCAAAATCAGGGGCTCCTAAAACAAAATCTGCGGGCTGACCATTACTTGTAGGAAATTCACTCCAGATTAATACCCTATCATTATTTGCGTCTGCCACCAACAATCTCTCCCCATCTGTTGCCACACCAATTGGCCAGTTCATCCCACTTGCTCCCAATTTTCCTATATTCGAACTAAAATCAGGCTGCCCTAATACTAAATCTGGTGCTTGATCAGTCTTTGTAGGAATTTCATTCCAGATTAAAACACGGTGATTCCATGTGTCAGAAACAATCAATTTCTTACCGTCTGTAGCAACTTTACTAGGATGATTCAAGACTAGAGGACCGCCACTTTCGTTAAATCCGGTTGCATACAAAACAATATCCGCTTCCTGTCCTGTTCTAAACCAGCCGGTAGGTTTTTCTGTCACGTATTTATAAGTAGGTTCTGATGGTTTTATTTCTTCCTTTAGTTCTTTTACTAATATTTCTTTGGTTGATTCTTCAATTTCTTTAGTGCAACCACTAACCAAAATAGCGAAAATCAATACCATTAAAATTATTTTTCTCACTTTCCAAACAGTCCTCTGAAAAACCCAATTATCTTCTCAAATAAACTCTTCTCTTCGTTTGGTTCGATGCCCTCCCGTTTAATGTCTGCCTGTTTGGTGTCTCCCTTTTTGCCGTCATTCTCTCCTTCAGAAATATCCTCTACAAGGTTACAGTCTTCACCGCAACAATCATTTGGACAACGTTCATAAGTTTCTGCACCTTCGCAAATCCCATCCCCGCAAATTGCTTCTTTTTCAAAAGTTTCTTTTTCTCCTTCAGAATTTTTTCCAACGCCTTCCCCATTGCCTTCAATCTCTTCTTTTATACGTTTTTCCGGATTATAGATTGGATGATGCCCTTCGGACATATAGCTGGTGGCGCCAGTTCCAGCCACAATATAGCTGCCATCGGCAGAGACTGCAACAGCATCGACCCAGGAATCTGCTTTATAACCCCATAACGGAACATTGCTTTCTTTAGAGAAGAGATAGACCTTTTTATCCTTGCTTCCCGCAGCGATGTAATTCCCATCTTGCGAGATAGAAACAGAACCGACCCTTTCACCAGCCTCAAACTTCCATAGTGGCTCGTCGTTATCCCTGTCAATTAAATACACATTGTGGTCTCCGCTTCCAGCAACGATGTATTTGCCGTTAGAGGATATGTCTACAGAGCGGACCCACCAATCCGTTGTCCAGGTTTTTAGAGGAGTATTTTTATCATTTGAGAAAAGAAAAATTGAAGTGTAGGTATCTGCGCTGTCCAATCCGTAGACACTATATCTTCCATCTCTGGACATTGCAGCAGTCCAGACTGGCGCATCGGGGCTCGTCTTGTGTTTCGTTAAGGGAAGATTGCTTTCCTTTGAAAAGAGGTAGGCTATCTCTTCAGGAGAATGAGAGCCAGCAGCAACGAGGCTGCCATCAGAAGAAACCGACAAGCCATGCACATCCGATGTTGCATGGTATTTCCAAAGCGGCCTATTGCTTTTCTTAGAAAAGAAGATAAGCTCGTCGCTGAATGAGGTTCCAATAGCAAGATATTCACCATCAGCTGAAATAGAAACTGCATAGACTCCACTGGCGTCTTTGCTTGTCCATACGGATTTTCCATCGCCTGAAAAGAGCGTTAGAGACCCACGACAGCCGCCAGCGATAGAGCCTCCATCAGCAGAGATATCAACCCAACCGCCTCCGCCAGAAGGGTCTTCTTCTCCGGTCTCGCATTGATGCCCCCATAACGGCTGATCGCCATCCTTAGAAAAAAAGTAGATATAATCATTTGTTTTCACTGCAATGCTGCTGCCATCATCTGAAATGACTGCATTTTGCACCTGGTTTTTTCCAATATCATAACTCCAAAGCGGCTCATTAGTTTCTCTGGAGAAAAAATAGATCTTGTTGCTTTCCAACTTTTCAGAAACGATATTGACCGGAGCCAGAGTGCCGCCATACCAAGGCAGTTGAGCAGTCTCTTTTCCATCGCTTGCTTCAAAGCGATAGTCAAAACTATCATCTTGTTTCCAGCTGAATTCATATACAGATCCGGTCTTATAATCTCCGCTTATCTTCCTCATCTCTCTTGCTTCCTTCCCGGTAAAGATAATCCTCACATATTCCGGAGCATCACCATCTTCATCGATATACGTAACTTGGTAAACAATAAGATCGCCAGGCGCAGCGACAGGCGGTTCTGCGTGCCCTTCTGTTAATTCTGGAGGGAAATTAGCAAAGGCAAGAGAAGGCCCTAACAGCAGAAATAGAATTCCAAAGATTGATATTCTTTTCACCATGCGCCCTTCCGCGTATATCTTGATATTGATATGGGGGAAACCAGTATTTAATAGTTCCTAATGATTAGTATAAGACAAAAATAACGCATAGTTTATATAGTATCTGTGTTTTCTTGTTTGCATGTTAAACCTTCAAACACGCGAACTTGTCCTTAAGTGGGCAAACCAAGGGAAAACACAACAGGAAATCGCTGACTTGGCAGGAT
>DATDTY010000082.1 GCA_035290625.1 Candidatus Nanoarchaeia archaeon | reverse complement strand
TTTATATATCACTGTTTCAACAGATTCTTTATGAAAACAGTCGAAGAGCTTCCGCTGGAACGGGTTAAGATCGTCAAGAAAACGCTCCTTGGAGCCTTGTCTCTTATGGCATCGTTTTTCCTGGCTCCTTTCTGGCTCCATCTCTTCTTTTGGCAACAATTAAAATATTTCCTGGTCATTGTTGATGCGTTGTATTTCATAGCGCCGTTTCTCATCTATTGGTATGAACGGGTTTACTACGAAACGTATTATTATGACATTGAAAGGAATTTTATTGTCATCAAAAAAGGGGCTGTAACACGAAGGGAGACTATCCTTCCCTACAGCAAACTCCAGGATGTTTATTCAGATCAGGATCTCCTTGACAGGATCTTTGGCTTATGGGATGTCCATGTCTCGACTGCTACGCCTATGTCTGGAGAAAATGCGCATATTGACGGCCTGAACTATAGCAACGCTGAAAAGCTGCGAAGCAAAATCCTTTCAAGAATACCGAAACGCGGGAAATCTGAATGAGCCGCATCTACAAACCGCAGGCGCTGCTCAGCCTTGCTCCGGGGATCATCATCGCCCTCCTCATCGGGCTCACCACCGGCTTTACTGAGGACTTCCTGTTCATACTCTTTTTTGTTGCAGCATTTTCAATGAATTCCCTACGGCTTTTCTTCGAGCATTATGATCTGAGGGATGATGGGCTGTTCATTCAATCCGGAATCTTCGCCAAGTCAAGAGCTCTTTTTCTGTACGACAAGATCCAGGACACTCATCGCACCCAGTCTTTTCTGGAGCGCCTTCTTGGGCTTACCTCCATTGAGGTCAAGACCATTTCCCAGCAGCCTGGCAGGCTTTCAGCCCTTTCCATCAACGACGCCAATGAGGTGATAACAGTCCTGCAACACGCAAAAACCGAGCAGAAAAAAGGGCAGACGTATAGAGTCCACGCACTCTTCCAGTGTGGTGCGCTGATCCTCGCATGGTCTGCCGGGCTGCCTTTCGTTCTCAACAATGGCGTTCTTTCCCTCCTCTATCTTTTCTTTTTTATAGGATTCGTCTCTAAACTCCTGCTGTTCAAGATCGCCTTCTCTTTTTATGTCCTGCCAAACAACCTTGAGCTGGACTACTCTCTCTTTTCAAAGGCTCGTGTGCATATTCCGTATCACAAGATCCAGGATATCCACATCAGGAGGAGCATCTGGAGGCGGCTGACTGGGCTTGCAGACCTCATCATCGAAACAGGCGACCTCAGGCTGGGGGTTGTCGGCAAAGAGCGGAAGGACGTAATCCTGAACGCCATCCCCTACCTTTCTGCTGCTGATGCAAAACTCCTGCGAAGCACACTCATCAGGAATATGGGGCTGTCTGAATCTCATTTCAAGGATCTGGCTGAAGTAAATATTTCAGTATGGCGGCCAATGAAGACCGGATTGGGGGCAACGGCAAGGCTGCTTGTCGGCCTTACCTCCCTTTTTGTCATCGGAGTAATCCTTGTCAGGATCTTCGCCATCGGAATCGGCGTTCCTGTGCTTCTTGTTTTTCTTCTCAGCTTTCTTGTGCTCCCTCCTTTTGCCTTTCTCATCCACGCAGCAAGGGATTTCTTTTTCATCCAAAGCATGTCCTATGCCTCAACGCAGGATCTTTTCATCTTTAAGAGGGGGATCTTCACCACTGTAGAATCTGCGACCCCCTATCGCAAAATCCAGAACGTATTTGTTGATGAGGATATCTATGACAAGCTGTTTGGCCTCTGGGATGTCCATTTCTCTACAATCGGCAAATCTTCGCAGGAACTCCTGCATCTTGATGGGTTGAAGAAGGATGATGCGGACAGGCTCACAAGCTTTCTGCTGGAAAAGATACGCCACCATAACCCTTAAATAATCCCCCTCTTCACCCTTGTGTATGCTCACGATAGAACGGATTGTGCCAGACAGCTCAGTCCTGCTGGAAGGACTGGTCTCTGCCAGCCTTGAGCAAGGCGGCATCAAGGCAGAGAAGATTCTTATCCACAACGCATTAGTCGCTTTTCTTCACAAGAGCGCTCAGGAGAACAAGGCGAAGGGATTTGTGGGAATGGATGAGCTTGACCGGCTGCGAAAAGCATCGTCACGCCTGAATTTCCAGATTGAATTTACTGGCCGCATGCCGACGCAGCTTGAATTAGAGCACTTAACACTTGAAAAAGTGGACTCGCTTATCCTTGACCTCTGCTATGATGAGGGGGTCACTCTCTTCACCCACAATAGCCTGCAAAAGCAAATTGCAGATGTGCGTGGCATCCCTGTCCATTTCAAGAAGTTTGAGAAGACACCTAAGCCCATCCAACTCGAGTCGTATTTTGACAGCACGACCATGTCGGTGCACCTGAGGGAAGGCGTTCTCCCTTCTGCAAAGCAAGGGCTTCCCGGAGACTGGAAATTCTCCACTATTGGCTCTACCCTTCTCTCGCGGGAAAAGCTCCAGGAACTTGCCCGGGAGATTATAGAAAACGCTGGCGTGCGGAACGATGCGTTTATCGAGATTGAGCGGCCAGGATCAACCATTGTCCAGCTTGGTCCGTATCGGATTGTTATAACAAAGCCACCCTTGTCTGATGCATGGGAGATCACTGCTGTGCGGCCAATCACCAAGCTCAGCATGGAAGATTACCATCTCTCTGAGCGGCTCAGGCAGCGGATAGAGTCCCAGGCCGAGGGTGTCCTCATCGCCGGGGCTCCGGGGATGGGAAAGTCAACCTTTGCCCAGGCGCTGGCAGAATTCTACGCAAGCAAGCTCAAGATTGTCAAGACCATCGAAGCTCCCAGGGATCTTATCCTTGCCGATACTATCACACAATATGCAATCTCGCATGCTGATGCGCAGGAGATCCATGATATCCTGCTCCTGTCCAGGCCGGACTATACGATTTTCGATGAGATGAGAAACACCCAGGACTTCCACCTCTTCACTGACCTCAGGCTTGCAGGCATCGGCCTTGTCGGCGTTGTCCATGCCTCAAAGCCTATTGATGCAATCCAGCGCTTTGTCGGGAGGATTGAGCTTGGAGTCATTCCCCAGGTTATTGATACTGTCATCTTCATCAAGAACGGAAAGCCATCAAAGGTGCTTTCCATAATGATGACTGTGAAAGTGCCAGAGGGAATGACCGAGGAGGATCTGGCGAGGCCGATTGTTGTTGTGACTGATTTCGAGACGAAGAAAGCTGAGTACGAGCTGTATTCGTACGGTGAGGAGACCGTTGTCATACCTGTGAAGGGAGCCACACAATCGCCTTCCCAGAAGCTTGCGCAGCGTGCCATTGAAGATGAGTTTTCCCTGCTTGTCAAGCATGTGCGCGCAGAGATGCTTTCGGATGGAAGGGTTGCAGTCTATGTTCCGGAGAGGGATATCGCCCGGATTATCGGAAAGCAGGGAGAGAGCATCGAGAAAATGGAGAAAAAGCTGGGCATCAGCATTGATGTGCGCAGCCTTACAGAGTTCAAAGGCGAGGCCCCGAGCCTTGGAAATTCCCTGTCCTTTGAGCCCCGGCTCTCAAAACAAGCTGTCCAGCTCATTCTTGGGCCTGAATACCAGGATCGGGATGTGTCTATCTACCACCAGCGGGATTTTGTGATGCAGGCAAAAGTCGGGAAATCCGGCATGATCAACATTAACAGGAAAAGCAAGATTGGGAAGCTCCTCGCTGATGCCATCGTGATGGGAGAGAAGATTGAGGTAATGGGATAAGGATCATCGTTTTCTTTATTATGTGAGA
>DATDTY010000081.1 GCA_035290625.1 Candidatus Nanoarchaeia archaeon | reverse complement strand
TGCTCCAGAACTCCAAACGTCTCCCTGCCCCTTGGAAGCCGGATGCGAGAAATCTCCATCTGCATCTGTTCCTGCCGCTCCTGCTCTTCCTTTTTTTTGCTCATCTGTCCTCTGTTAATCGGGGTTGGTTATTTAAGCGTTTGTTTTTTCGTTCTCACTTTTCCGTCAACCAGAAGCTTTTTAAACAAGCCATCCTCGTACTTTTCTATGAACAAGGTGCTTGTCGCTGCGCTGATTGCCGGTGGAGCTCTGCTGGTGTTTGCTTTCTTGGCTGCTGGCATCCTCACCTTGATTGCAGGCGGCTCCTCATTGGCAGGAGGGAATGTTGCATTGATCACAATCAGCGGAACTATTGTCACTGAAGACTCCTTTGACATCTTTCCGAGCGAAGTGACGGTATCTGAGGACATAGTTGAATTCATTGACAAGGCGGAAAAGGATCCTTTAATCCGTGCAATCCTTTTTGAGATTAACTCTCCTGGCGGTTCAGCAGTTGCATCTCAGGAGATAGGGAATGCTATTAAGAAATCAAAGAAGCTTACTGTTGCAGTCATTCGGGATGTAGGGGCTTCAGGAGGCTACTGGGTCGCGTCTGCAACAGATTATATCATTGCCAATCCGATGTCTATCACAGGCTCTATCGGAGTGATTTCTTCGTATCTTGACTTTTCCGGGTTTTTGACAGAGCACAATGTAACCTACCAGCGGCTTGTTTCTGGACCGTATAAGGATATCGGAAGCCCGCTGAGAAAGCTGAGCCCTGAGGAGGTCCGTCTCCTGCAGAGAAAGCTTGATATGATCCATGGCTATTTTGTGGATGAGGTTGCGAAGAACAGGAATCTTCCAAAAGACTCTGTTGAAACGCTTGCAACTGGAATATTCTATCTGGGTTCTGAGGCTAAGGAACTTGGCTTGGTTGATGAATTGGGAGACAGGCAAGCTGGGCTTGACTACATCCGCAAAACACAGAAGATTGAGCCTGTCCTTGTAGAGTATGAAGCGAAGAAAGGACTTTTTGAGCTTCTCAATAGGGTCGGAAGCCAGGCAGCACTGCGGGTTGGAACCGGCATCGGAAATGTTTTCTTTTCCTCTCAGCAGCTGCCTATAACTGCGCGGTAATGTCTTTGTTTGCTTTTGGAGGAAGCGAATGCAGGGGCCAGTTACCTACGGCTCCGGTGAAAATCTTTTCAAGGTTGCCATCGGAAATGCCAAACATTTCCGGGCGCTCCTTCGGAGCACGTCGGCTCGGCTGCGAAAGTGATAGGGATGACAGACATTCCCCGTATGGGACAACCCCCTTGTCGGGGTACTGATTTGAGTTCAGAGCCTCGCAGATTGACGGCAACTACATTTTCAGGGAAGCCCAGTTTTGCATAACATTTAAAAAGATACGGAACCTCTGCAGCTGAGTTGGCGGTGTAGTCAATTCTTGGGTGGAATCATGGAGGATAACGGCGTCGATGTACAGCTGGATGAAGTCGGGATCCACCTAGATGTCCCGTTATACTGCTATACCTGCCACAAGCGTATGAAGCTCATTTCTCCGACGAGATACAAATGCCCGGGCTGCGGATTTGAGTTTGAGCAGAAGGAATAGGGCTACAGTTCTCAAAGGAATTGATCAAAATCGAGTTTGGATCTCAATTTTTCCCTGATCCTGTACACCATTTGCTTTGTATCAGGACTGCTTTTGCCTAATGCATTTGCTATCTCTTCGTTAGAGTGCCCATTCAGCAAGAGGCTGAATGCAGGCTGCTGGTCTCTGCTCAGCCTCACAGATCCTGCTTGGCCAAGCGCCCTTTCCAGATCGAGATTTGTGCGCTGCTCTGGCAGAGAATACGGATCTTGCCCATTTCCCCTGTACTTGTTTCGTACAGCCTGGCTGCGCTGGTGGTCAATGAGGGTATTCCTGCTCACTGCCATAAGGAGGACTTTAAAAGGGGCAGGGTGGGGCTTTTCGGGGCCATAGTGAGAGAGGAGTTTAAAGAAAACGTCCTGCACAAGGTCTTCTACATGCTGCGAAGATGCGTTTCTCCTGATGTAATTTCGTACATTTGGATACGTCAGTGTATAGAGCTGCCCGAACACTGCAGGGCTTCCTGTGATTAGGTATTGGTCCCATAGAGGTTGCGGCTCTGTCATTAAGGAGGGGGGCGCCGATCCCTTTAAAAACCTGCCGTCGAAGTGTGAAAACGAGGCTTACCACATGTTTACAGACTGAGGGCATAACGCCGATGTTGCGATGCTGGCGATACCCTTATAAGGAAATCTGCATTACCAGCCCGAATGAAACTCGATGATTTGAAGGAAGAGCATCTTCTGGAGATAATCAGGATGTATGAAGAGAAGTGCGGCAGGGGGAGACCATTCGATGATGTTATGAGAATGCCGCCCTCGGAGATTTTGAGGCGGATTAAGGAAGGGCGCAGCCCACCGGAGTACAGAGTAGGATCAAGATGGGACGGAAACTCAAAAATCTACCTTGAGACAGATGCTGATGAACATCTGGTTGTTCGATTTTATCATAACCTTGTTTATAGCCCAAAAAGCACATCTAAGCAGGCAGAGAAAGCCGGAGAAGCTTTTGAGAGGGCTGTGAAGAGGTATTTGAATCCGGCCAGTTAGAGACACCAGAGATATAAAACTGACAGGCATTTGGATTCTTTGAGCACATTTCTTTGGGCGTCAGGCAGCGGAAATCAGAGATTTCCTGGTCATGGCACTGGACTCCACTCCGTTACGCCAGCGCCAGGATTTGAACCTGGAAGGGCCGAAGCCCACTCGCTGTCTTCACTGCGTCCAGGACGCAAGCTTCGAGGCGAGCACATTGGCCGGATTCTGTCACGCTGGCATACGCAGCAGAATCACTTGCTCCTTTAAAAAGGTTTATAAATTTGCTTCGCGGAGAGGCTCTGTCCAGAGGCTCTGTCCAAAATCTTGCTTGGTTCGGGTTGCCGCCGGCTCGGCTCTTGCTGGTTTCAGCAAAGAGCGGCACCGCCCCGTAGGGGGCAACCCCCTCCGCTTGTGCTGATATTTGGTTGCTGAGCCTCGCGAAAGAGGCGGCAGCCTTCAATCGGGGCAGAGCATTGTATGGAGACACTATGATCATTACCGTCACCGGAAAGATAGGAGTTGGGAAGACGACAGTTGCGGCTTTTTTCAGGAGCTTGGGCGCTGTCGTGATTGATGCTGACAGGATAGGCCATCAAATACTGGAGCAGAAGAGGGAGGAGCTTCTGCGATTGTTCGGGAAAAGGATCCTTAAAGGCAGAAGGATTGACAGGAAGGTGCTTGGGGACTTGGTCTTTTCCAATCCTAAGAACTTAAGGCTTCTGAACAGCCTTGTGCATCCTCAGATGATTCTGGAGATCGAGCGGCAAAGCGCAGGGAAGAAGATTGCAGTTATTGATGCTGCCCTCTATAAGGAGCTTCGGCTTTCCAAAATTTCAGACCTTGTCATTCTTGTGACCGCAAAGAAAGAGATTGTTGAAAAGCGGATGAAGAGCAGCCTGGACAGGATACGCAAATTCCAGGCAGAGCCCTCAAGCTTTGATTTTTTGATACAGAACAATGGAAGCAGGAAGCTGTTGGAAAATGCAGCGCTAAGGGTATGGGATAACGTATCAGAAAGAGCGAGAATGGGAGATAGAGCAAGAAAGTTAGGGTAACTGCGCAACCCGAGCCTTGTCAGCAGCAATCATCGGCTCAATGATCTCCTGCACCTGGTTTGAGGCAAGGGCAAAGCCAACGCCTTCAAAGCCTGCAAGCTTGAGGGAATTGACACCTGCCACTTTGCCTTCGATGGTGACCAGAGCCCCGCCAGAGTTTCCTGGATTTATCGGAACATCAATCTGGATGTAGCTGTTTCCGTCATTCTGCCTCTTGGCGCTGATGATGCCTTGCGTGACTGTAAAGTCAAGGCCGCCTGGAGAGCCAACTGCAATCACCTTTTGGCCGATCTCAACCTCGTCGGAATCTGTAAAGCCCAGAGACGCAAAGCTGCCATCTATTTTCAGGACAGCAATATCTGCATCCGGATTGAAATCAACGAGCCGCACCCTATGGTTTTCCCCATCATGGGTAAGCACTGCAGCAGCCCTTGCTCCCTCAATCACATGATAATTGGTGATAATGTAGCCCTCGCTGTCCGCAATAAAGCCAGAGCCCTGCTTGGAGTCTGTGCGGATTCCGACAACTCCCTGCACGACATCATCGATGATTGCTGAAAAGTCCTGGTTCTCTATCTTGACTGACTTGATGTTCTCCTCCAGGGAGGTGAACTGCTGCTGGCTCTCTATCCGGAGAGAAGAAAGGTCGCCTGACAAGGTGCTGATCTGGCTCTCTTTCTGGGCAAGGGATTTGGAGAGATCCTCTATGTCCTTGGCCGCTTTGGCGTCGGACTGCTCTCTCAAGGAGGCTTCTTTTGATAGAGAGCTCTCGAGCTTCGCTGTAAGGCTTGACAGCCCTTCATTGAGCTGGGTCCTGAGCCCATTGATCTGAATCGTGAAAAAAGAGACGATAAGGATTATGCTTACGGCGAATACGCTTCCATAGATGACATGCTGCCTTGTTTCCCGATCCATAGGAGAGGGATGGAATGCCGCATTTAAAAGCGTTGCGAATTACGGAGCTCCATCCAAAAAATGAAGGCTGCCATCATTTTTGCGAGCCTCTTTGCAAATCCCTGAGCAGCTGACAGGGGGGGGTCCCTACGGGGATGCCAGCTTTGCACCTTGGAAAGCTCAGGCGAGCCGATGCGCTCCGAAGGAGCGCTTGAAAATACCTGAGTATTTTCATTGGCAGCCCGACTGAAAGGAGGTTTTTGGATGGAGCTGAATTTCTACCTGCAAGCAGCTTTGTGGCATAACTTTTTATATCTCTTCGGCTCACTTTTCCGGATGCTGCTTATCAACGGAGCTGAAGGAGGGGGCCAGATACTGAGAACTTCCCTTGCCCTGTCTGTGCTCACCAAAACAGCGTTTCACATGGAGGACATCAGGAAGAACAGGCCTAAGCCTGGCCTCAAGCCGCAGCATCTGGCAGCCATAGCTGCTAGCCAGAAGCTGAGCTCTGCACAGGTTGAGGGAGCTAACCCTGGATCTCTTGGAATCACTTTTATCCCTAAGGAGCTGAGAGGAGGAAATATCTCAATTGATATCGGAACTGCCGGAAGCATCACACTGCTGCTGCAGGCTGTCCTGATTCCATCGCTCTTCGGAAAGAGAACACGGTTTCGGATCCAAGGAGGAACTGATGTTCCGTTCAGCATGCCTGTGGACTATTTTAATCAGGTGTTTGCGCCTCATCTGCGAACCTACGGCGATATCAGTGTTTCAGGAATACGGAGGGGGTATATGCCGAAGGGAGGGGGATGGGTTGAGCTGAGGACTAAGCCTTTTTTTCGGCTGGATGAGCATCCCTCTTTTAGCTCATTTCACCAGAAGCAATTTACTCGAGGATTGTTCCTCACCGAACAGCAAAAGTTGTTTGCAATCCAGGGAATTTCTCACGCGTCAAAGGATTTGGAAAAGGCTGAGGTTGCTGAGAGGCAGGCTACCGCAGCAAAGCATGCCCTGCGTGGATTTCCTGTTTCCATTGCTGCTGAATACTGCGACACGCTGTCGACAGGTTCCGGAATAACGCTGTGGGCAGTGTATTCTTCCAATCCTGAAGACCCCTCGCTGGGAAGACCCATCCGGCTGGGAGCAGACTGCCTGGGAGAGAAGGGGAGAAAGGCTGAGGCAGTTGGCGAAGAGGCTGCAAAGGCTCTCTTGAGGGAGATGAGCTCAGGAGCTCCAGTTGATTCGCATCTTGCTGATAACCTCATTCCGCTTCTTGGGATTTTTGGAGGATCAATCAGGGTTTCCCAGATAACTCCCCATACACTCAGTAACATTGAAACAGTCAAGAAATTCCTGAATACTGATTTTAAGATCCAGGATAAGATTATTACTGCAGCATCGCCAGCTTCATCTCAGTCTTGAGCTCCAGAACATCATACGTAATCTTCTGCCTTGCCTTGTCCTCAGGCTTCAGGGTTGCCTGCAGGTCCTCGATTGCCCGTATCTGCTGCTTTGCCTGGTCTATCCTTCCGTCTCGAATCAGCCCCCGCGCAGTCCGAAGCATCTCCATCACCCTTGGATGCTGAGGATACTCTGTATGGATCTTTTCGATCTCAAAGCTGATATCAGGCTCATTTTTGATGGCTTGGAACTCCTCATGCAGCGTATGAATCTTCTGCTGGCGGAGATCTGCCTCTTTCTGCACAAGAAAGTCTTCCTTTCTCTGAAGCCTGGCTGCCCGCTTCATCAGCTCAATCTCCCGGTCTTTGATCAGGCCCATCTTGGCCATGCTTTCTGCAGTGATCTTCTTCAGCTTCTCGGTCTCTTCTTCAACACTCATCTGGGCCCGCTTGTGCTCCAGGACAAGTTTCCCTATATTTTCCTTAAGCTCCTGGGCCCTTCTGATCTTTTCCTCCCTGCTGCTGAGCTCCCGCTCTTTGTCGCGCTGCTCATTTCTGATTTGACGGAGCTCTGCCAATTTTTTTGCAATGGAGTTCTCCTGGTCTTCGAGCCCCTTCCGTTCAATGCTGATGGATTTGGAAGCGCTTTCCAATGTCTGAATCCTGGCTTTCTCTCTCTTCTGCTCCTCCCTGAACTGCTGCAGGAATGAGGGCAGCCCTTTTCTTATTTTTGAGAGGTAGGCAAGGTCTTCCTTAATGCTTCGCTTCGCTGCCTCCCATTCTTCTGCCAAGGATTCTATCTTGCTCTGGGCTTGGGGAATCATTTCCTCAATTGCAATCTTGCTTTGCATCACGATTTTCGCATGGGATTCAAGTGTGCGCCCTCTCTGGAGCAGCTCTGTAAGCTTTGCCTTCGCCTTTTGCTCTTCTTTCATGAGGATCTGCCGGTTCTCCTCCAGCTCATTGACTTTCCCGATGATTTCCTTTTCTTTTTCTGTAAGAAGCCTTCGGTCCTTCTCAAGCCTTTTCACAGTGTCCAGAATCTCTTCCTCTTTCTCAGCAAGGCTTGCCTTGTCTCTCGAAATATCCCTCTTTACTCCAAAAAACTCCCCTTTCCTCTGTTCCAGTGATGCAATCTCTCTCCTGAGGGCTTCCACCGTTCTCTTTTCAGCTGCTTCAATGCTGCCAAGCTTTCCTTCTCTGCTCTTCAGCAGCTTCTCTTGCCTGTAAAGAGTGGATTCCTTTGTATCCAGGCTCTGTTTCATCTCCACAATCTGCTTGGCCTTTGCCTGAAGAAACTCCTGCTGCTTTTCCAGGCCAGCCTGCTCCTTCTCTCTGTGAAGGGCTTTCCTAACAAGATCCCGCTTTCCAGCCAATTCTCCATCAATCAGTCTTTTTTGCTCCTGAATCCTGACAATAGCTTGCTGAAGCTGCTCAAGCCGCTTTTGCTTCTGCTGCTCAGCCTCTCCGATAGCTTGATTTTTTTGATCCTGAAGCTTTGCGATCTCGGACTTTAGCTTTTCTATGCGCCGGTTTTCCAGATCTTCGGCCTCTTTGATGGCCTGATCTTTTTGCTCGAGCATCCTGGCTGTTGAGGCACGCAGCGCTTCAATCTTCTTCTGCTCTGCTGCTTCCTGTTTTCCCTGCAGCCTTGCAGCCCTTTCGATCTCGGTTTCTTTCTCAAGAAGCATTGCCTCTTTTTCCTTGAGGCTGGACTCCCGTTGCCTGAGTTCTGCTTCCCTCTCAAGAAGCTGTTCATCCGGCCTGGCCTTTCTGATCAAAGAGAGGGATCTCCGAGAAAGAGGTATCTTCTCTGCCGGAGTTTTTGGAGGCTCTCCAAGGATTGCATCTAGCTCCCTATCGCTTATTCCCAGCCCCATATATTGCCCTACAGATTATTTCTTTATTAAGCTTTGTTGTATCTCTGGAATGGTAATCGCAATTCTAAGGAGTTACGAGATATTACGGCTTTGCAAGGTTCTCCTATACATCGCAAAGGTTGCCGCCATTTTCGCGAGGCTCAATAGTGTAAAGGAACCACAGCGGGAGGGGTTGGTCCAATCAAAACACCTTCGGGCGTTTTGGTTGGACCGCTCTTCGCTAAAGACAGAAAGAGCCGAGCTGCTCCGAAGGAGCGACCAAAAATGCAGGGCATTTTTGAGCACGGCGGCAACCTGAGAATGTGCATTGGCAGGCCAGGCTCGCCGAGCGCTATTAGAACGGGTAGCGACATTCTCCGAAGGTGCCAACCCTCTTGTCGCTGCTATGATCTATCTTTAACCGGCTCGCAAAGGGCCCAGCCAATGCACATTATACCTATAGCATAGGGGGTATCTGCTGCGAACTTACGCCCTCACAACATTTATAAATGAGGGGTTATCTCTCCTGACGCATGGAAGAGATTTGCAACTCATGCAAAAAGAAAGTGACCTCGAATGAGGGATTTACTCACTTCTTATGCCCTGAATGCGGCAAGACGAAGATTATCAGATGCACGCACTGCAGGAGCATGGCAGCCCAGTACCTTTGCCATGCCTGCGGCTTTGCGGGGCCGAATTAAGATGGCAACGGTTGTTGTAACGCTGAAGATCATGCCCCGTGCAACTGATGTGGATCTTGATGCAATTAAAGACAGGGCTGTGCGGCTTATTTCTGAGTTTGGCGGAGAGGTAGGAAAGACCATTCAGGAGCCTATCGCATTTGGCCTTGTTGCTCTAATCCTCATGTTTATAATGGATGAGAACATCGGCTCAACTGAGGAGCTTGAGAAGTCAATTGCCGAGCTTGATACAGTATCCTCATGCGAAGTTACTGATGTGAGAAGGACGATTGGGTAATAGGGCGATCCTCCTGATATTCAGATATGCCGTAGGGAGAGATTATGAATCTCGTGATACTTTTTGATTTCCCCTCTTCTACCCGAAACTCTTAGCCCAGTCTCTCTTTAATTTTCCAAGAAGTAACCTTCCATAATGAATATAAGAGCGTAACGTATATCATAGAGATGACTAGCATATGCCACCCTTTTAGGTGCTCACCAAAATATGATAGATCTAATAAGATTAAAGGAGCCACCAGGTTTGCAAAAAAGACATTTAACATTCTATTAGGAATTCCTAACACGCTCGATATCCGGATTATTATGTAAAAGAACAGCACGGTCAAGGTTAGTTCGCGAATAGTTCTCCTAACCATCTCCGGGATCCTGTTTTTCCATGACGTTATATCCACTATCTTTGAAAAGAAACTTGCCCCTAACCCTAAAATGATCCCTATCATCGTATTACTCACAAAAACCGGTATGTAATAGATAATCTCGCACAAATCAGGGTGACCCTTCCCGCATTCAATAAGCCCTGATGAATACAACCAAGAGGACAGAGGATAATAAATAAACTCAACCCAGAAGAATAGATCCTCTAAAGGATATACCGTCATAAATAAAAGATAGAAAAAACCAAAAGCAATACCTGTAATTGCACCTATACCTGACGATTTTACATACTTATTCTTAATCAGTTTGTTCAAAGCGAAGACAATGAGCCCAGTCAAAAAGATTATGAAAAAACCCCGAATAAAAGATCCACCATACTCTCCCCAAACATAGATTCCATAATATGGAGATCGGGACATGGCATATATCATTAAAATGCTGACGAGGAGGCTAGCAATTAATCCGTTTAAAAAAACTGCGCGCGCAGCCTGATACAGAAGTTGGCTTCTTACGAACCTTTCCTTGAGCCTCTTATACCCCCTACTGGACTTTCCAGTCTCTGTCACCGCAGATAATAATGCAATTCCGGCAATAACCACAAGAAGTGATCCGATATATTCGGTTATAGTAACTGACCCGCACCACCTCTCAATGGGTTCACCAGTTATTCTGGAATTCCACTCTAAAACGCATATGTAATCATTAGACTCTTGAATTTCTACACATTGGTGGTTCTGCGCCGTTTCTTTTTTCTTACACTCTAATCTTACACACGTGTCTGCATTCAAGTACTCATCATTCTTACATAAACATTCCTCTCTCTTTGCATCTAAGAACTGGCAAAGCCCTTTATCACCCGTAGATTCATACAGCCTCCAAAAGCATTCTTCCGTATTTTTTGGAACAGAACATAAGGATTCGTTCTTTGTTAGAATAGCCAGTTGAATCCAGCATTCATCCCCCTTTGTTTTCTCGCATAAAGACCCCTCTTGCAAATCCATTGCAAGTTCAAAATAACACTCTTGTTCAAGGGAGCCGGCCTGTTCGCATAGCTTTTCATCTCTAAGAGTAAGAGCCAATTCGTTATAGCAAGTCCTTTTGAATCCTTCTGCTGATTCACACACGTTAGGATTGGATTCGTCTACTGCAAGTTTATAATAACAGGTTCCTTTATAGTCTCCTGCGAAATCACATAATTCTCTTTTGTTAAGTTCAATTGCTTTGTCACTATAACATTTCTGAATCTGCCACCCTTTTTCCTGATCATCACATTCAGCTATTTGACCAGAGATTATGGGAAGGATTATAACAAATATACCTAAAACCATAATCAGCTTGTTCATGTCTGCCCTTATATGTACCACCTATATAAAGATGGTTACATATTTCTCTGAGGCCTCCGTCTTATAAAGTTCTTTATCTCCTCCTCCGTATGGCTGCTTCTGATGCCTTCTGGAGTGAAATGAGTCTCTGCGGCTTTATGGCTCTTGTTTAATTCTTTTAAGAGAATTTCTCTTTTTGGGATGCTCAGCTTGTATTTCCTGCAGATTGAAGGAAGGTGATGGAAGCCGACTGCCTGTATTTTTGATTCATTGCTGATGCATTTTAGCAGCCCGAGGATCCCATTTTTATCTTTTTTATGGTTTGGAAGGATATTTTTGCTTTCAATACTATCATTGTTTATTAATAGCTCATTTCCACGTTCTTTATCTTTACGTACTGATATATCATTGGTTGTTTCTTTTTTATTTATTTTTAATTTTTTGTTCAATTGGGCATTTTTAATGTCTTTCTCGATTTCTTTTAATACGGTTTTGGCCATCTTCGCTGTGAGCCTTGAATCCCAAAGATTTCCAAGCCAGAGCGGGCCTGCTGCTCCATGCATGCCGTGCTGCTTCAGAAGAAGATCAACTTCTTTTTTTGCTTTCTCAACCCTGAAGAACACACGGTAATAGTGGTCTTTGAAATAGGAGAAAATGGGAAGTAATGCCTTGTCATATTGCGCTCCGATAAGCTGGGCCTTCCTGATCAGGATCCTGATGCCGGTTTCATGCATATTTGAATCTTTTTTTGGAACAGCCCAATACTTCCTCATGCATGCTTTTGGATACGTGCCTGCCAACGGAGCTGTGTCTGTTGCAGTTACGGCAAGTATGCCTGTTCTTGAAAGCCTTTTGATTGACGAATCCAGAAGGAAGTTTGGAGAGCCAAAAACATCAAGATCGATGTAGTCAAAGCCTTTAGATTGCAGTAAGAGAAGAGCTGCGTCTTTATTCTCCACACTAAAGCTTACATTGTTGAGATTCATATTTTTCTTTATGAGTTGAAATGCACTCTCTCCGATATCATTTGCTGTAATTGACTTGTATTGCAGCTCCTGAGCAAAGCGGATAGACCTTACTCCCGTGCCTGCCAAGGGATCACAGAGATGGAGAGGAGGAAATTGCTTCAGCAGCAGAATCGTGATGTCCCGGTTCAGCTTCATGACCGGATTGTAGAATACTTGCATCTTCCTGGATATCTTTTCTGCTTTTGGGACAAGGAGGGATGCAGAGCCTTCCTGGAGGGTTCTAAGAGGAGTCATGGGGATTTGAAGATGGCTGGCTTTTAAAATGTATTGGCATAAGATGACTTCCCTACCGTCTGTTTAGATGCTCACGGCATATCTCAAAATGCCGCTTGATTTTCTCAATTAATTCATCAACATTTTTCGCTGCATTTGGAGAAAATGCGTAGAGAGCATACCCAACCTTTGCTTGGGAAACTCCTTCATACACTGCACCGAGCACATCCACAAACATTCTTTTCTTATCCAGGCTTATCGGACCCTTCTCGATGCACAATCGTATCGTCCCAACTGCAAATTCGAGCAGCTTTAATGTGTCTGTCAGCATCTGGAGCATCAGGCTGCAGACTCTTCGATAGAGCGGATCTCCGCAATTTGTTTCCATCCAATTGAGGGCGTGGGGTGGCACAGAAAAATACCTTTCGTAACTCACCCAATTCCCGGCCTTAAAGTCTTCGTTGCCGTCAAAGGTTCCATCCTTCCAGTTTCCTTTTTTTCTGAGAAAAATTTGGAGAGTATCCATGGCCCTTCTTATATCTTCATACTCATGTTCCTGTGTTTGCACATGGCGGATTGAACTCACTCCTAGCTGAGCAGCCAGCTTCCAAGTATCCTCCTCATTGCTGGCTTCGTATACCGGCATTCCCCCTCTCCCAGCGTTTTCCAGCAGCTTCTGCACCGCACTGTAAATGCTCACGTTATCCTCTTCAGCCTTAACGAGGATGCCATTTTTTTCAAAGGCGTATGCAAATGCGCTTACAGGCACGTTTTCATGGCTGGCAGCCTCAGCCACAATATGCTTTGTTGTGAGGATTACAGAGCCTGCAGGAATCTTAAGATTTCCAAAGATGAAGGTGTCAAACCGCGCAAGGTTTCTGATCCTCTTGAGAGGAAACACCGATCCCGGGATGAGGACTGCAATTGGTGCGTTCTCCCAGTTAGCCACGTCGACATTTCCGACAGGACCGTTGATGGAGAAATGAAGCGTATCCCTCAATCCTGAGTCACCGGAGACTCTTGTCCATAATATGCCTTTGGTTGGAAAATAACGGGTCATATGCACAAAAACAAGGGAGTGCAGATTGTAAGGCGCATGCTTGTATCCTGTGATCATACTGAGCTGCAGGGATTTCTGCCTTTCAGCTTCGAGATGCTGCTTGAGAGCAAGGATCCTCTGATCAGCTGATGACTCATAGGTTCTCTCGATCTGCAGGAGAGCCTCAATAGCCAGCTCTTCCTTCCGTAATATCCCGGGCATGCTCTCTGTGCCTTGTATATCTGCCTTTTCGAAAAGCTCACGGAGCAGCTTTATCTTTTTGTGGATATCTGCCAGATATTCTGCTATCTCTTTCTCAAATAGCACTTCTTTCTCAATCCGGCTGCAAAACTGGGTGAGATAGCTTATCATCTGGGCTCTGAGATGCCCCCTCCTCCGAAATGAGAAAAGCCTGTTTTTTTGCAGTTCAGCCTGCAGCCAGAGCTTGGCCTGATCCATGCTTGATGATACGGAATTCTTGCTCAGGTCAACAGGCTCCATGAGCCCTTTTCTGCCGCCCATCTCACGCCGTATCCTTTCCAAGCGCTTTTCCACAGCTGCAGCTGCTTCGGCAAAGGCTGCATGCAAGTCAGAATCTGACTCAAATGGCTTGAGCGTGTGGAGGCTGGAGAGGCTCTGTTCAACCTCCTGGATATCCTTGGAAAGCCTTTGCACGAGCTGCTGCTCATACGCCTGGGCTGAATTGATGATCTCTCGTATGAGGTTCACCCAGGGCGCAATCTGCCTATTGATGTCAGAGACCCGAAGCCATGCCTTCTTGGAGCTGATGTATTCTGAGAGCAGATAGACCGGATCAGGAAAGGACCGGTATGCCGAGAGAAGCTCTGGAAAGGATCGCATTCCTCTCTTTTGTCAAACATTGTTTAAATAGTTTTACATCGGCTTACAGAACCAGACAACTGATAGGATTTATCAGTACAGCGGCCTTCTTGGAGCTTTGATAATCAGATAGCCTATACCGTAAATCGCAAGGCCTCCAAGGACGATCAAGCCAATAATCATAAAGGTTAGTATCAGTGAACCATCTACCTGGATAGGCTGCGGGACTGTTGTAATTGAAGGCTTTTCCTGGGAAGGCTGGGCCCCTGGCTGTTGCGTTGTAGGAGCCTGGGCTTTAGTCTGCGCCGCTGGCTGCAGCCTCTGGGCTGCCGGCAGGGTCTGCAAAGGAGGGAGGCCTGTGGTTGTCCGTATCACCTGGACAGGCTCAAGCCTCTGCTGGCTAGGCCTCACTGGAAGCGGCTCGAATTCGCATTCTACCTTCTCCAGCTGGACGGTTTTTTGGGACTCCTCTTTGCTGTCATAGAAGCTTGTAATCGTTATAGGATAGGATCCTGGCGCTATATCCTGGACTGGGATGGTATAGGCCCTGTTGAGCCTGCTCTCCTCATCCTGGTTTGCATCCAGCGAGATGTCTGTTTCAGTCCTTAAGAATCCAAGGCCTGGGCTGCTTGCCTTAATGCTCACCTCGTCTTCATCATCCTCTCCAAGGTTCATGACCTGGAATCTGAGCTCAACATCCTTCTCGCAGATTGCTGGATTGGGGTTTGCTTCAGCATTCCTGATCTGGAGGGAATGCTTGTTCTTGTTGACGTCAAGGAAAAGTTCTATCTCGTCTTCTGCAAGAGTGCCATTCGCCTCTGTGCCCTCTGCCCGGATGATAACCCTGTAGGTGTCTTCATCAACGACAAGCGGAATGGTAAAGGAAACGCTCTCGCTCCTCTTCCTGCCTGGCTGGAGGTTAAAGGAATCTGTGTCTTCCTCATCATCATCTCCATCATCGATGCCTTCAAGGATTATGGTTGCTGCTGCGTCCTGCATCTCTGTGTTTCCTGTGTTCTCAAGCTCAATCTCGAATTTTACTTTGGACTCAGGCTCTGCGTCTCTCCTGATACTGTCTCCATCTGCCAGGTTGCTGCTTCTCTTGCTGTCCACCTTTGCATCCACGTTGCTTATCAGGAGATTTGTTGAAGTCCTGACCCGTATGGTAAAGCTTTGGGTTGATGCGAGTGATCCGTCAGATGCCTGAAGGACAACATCGAACCTGCCAAGGCTTGCTGCATTCCATGTGATCAAGCCTGTTGCATTATTGAGGGACATCCCTTCAGGAGCCTGGAGCAGCTGGTAGGCTACTGCAGCATTTTCCGGATCGGCAGCGTTTGCATCATAGACTACGGTTGTATTGATGATTGCGGTGGTTGGAGGAGAGGTGGTGAATTGAGGAGGCTGATCCTCGCTTCCTGTCAAAAATGTGGTGAAATGCGCTACATCAAACTCAAGTGTCCCTGCCTGATAGGTTATGTTGGAGCAAAGGCTGTCAGGGCAGCGCTGGGTGTTTGAGTCATTGAGGCCGAGGTTGAAGCCTCTGTTATAGTAGATGGCTGGAGTTGATGTGAAGCTTAAGCCCCGCATGATGATATGGGCTGATCTGTTCAGTTGCGGGGCCCGGTCTGTGTCAATGGCAATAATCCCGGGCTCGATCTTAACGACCTCATCAAGAGCTGCAAGATTTGTGAGGTTTAGGATGTTGTTCCTGAAATCAATAGTGCCCTGAGATGGCTTTTCAATGGTGATATTGGCTGCTGCCTGGGCTTGCTGGGGAGTGAGGTTTAAGATGCTTCCACTGATATTCTCTGATCTTGGAACAACGCTTACAGTAAGGTTCCAACCGCGTGAGGCTTCTGCATTTGAGTTATCCCTTACTCTTGCTGTGATGGAATAATCTCCTGCCAGGCTTGTTGGGCCAAAGCTGAAGGTTGAGCCGGTTCCTTGTGTTGCATTGTTGACAAGCCATGTTGTTGCAAGGCCTGCAGTATCCCCGACGTCGCTGTCTATGCTTGTTATGCTGAATGCCTGGGATTGGAGCGTGTTGAGGATGATCTTCTGGGCTGATGGCGAGAATGACGTGATGTTCGGCGCATCATTGGTGTTGATGACAAGGAAGGAGACTGTGCCCAGGGTTGAAAGGCTTCCATCAGAGCAGGTGATGTTGGCAGAAGCAGTTCCAACATTGTTATTTCCTGGGATGAATGTGAGGTTACCGCCGGAGATGCTGAATCCTGGCGCAGTGGTTGCAAAGGTTACTGAATCATTGTCAGGATCTGTGCAGTTGATATCAAAGATGTAAGGAAGGTCTTCCCTTGCGTCAGGGCCGGAAAGGCTGTGGGTGAAGAGAGGAGCTCTATTGGAGTTTGAGACTGTGATGGTCCATGTGTAGTTTGTTGTCTGGCTAAACTGGTCTATCACCGTAAACCTGACGGTGCGCTGGCCGGATTCATTGAATGCAGGAACGTAATTGAAGAAGCTGTGGTTAAGCTGAAGGTCTGAGCTTGCTCCTGCAGATTGGATCACGTTGTCCACAAACCAGTTTGCAGTCATGATATTATTTTCCCTATCATTGAAGGAAGCGTTGAAACGCTGAGTCTGGTTTTCTGCTATCGTTGGATTTGTTGATGGATAGACTGAGGTGATATTTGGAGGAGTATTGAGCCTGACTGTGAAATTCCGTGTTTCAGACGTGGTATTGAGGCTTCCATCTGTTGAAATGACTCTCCAATAATAGGTTTGGTCAGCAAGGCTGGTGATGTCAGCTGCTGCCGATGTCGTCTGGGCTGCAGTAGTATTTGGATTGGGATATGCGTTTAGGACGACGAGGTATGAGACAACACCATCAATATCGCTTGCTGGAGACCAAGTCAGGCTGACGTTTGGCCCGACAAGGGCATTGAGGCCGGGGCTGAGCAAGAGAGTGGCTGTTGGAGGATCGTTAATTGGCGTTACATTGACTGTGATAAGGTTGGTGTCTGCTGAGGCAGCCCCATCATTCGCAGTGAAGAAGAGCTTTGCTGTGCCAGTGAAGTTGTTTGAAGAGGAGATATTTGCAATCTTTGTGCTTTGATTAATCAGGACTGAGATGTTTGGATTGTTGATGATGGTTGCGGACCAGGTGATGCTGGATTTTGGAGTGTCTGAGTCATTTACAAGGCTGCTGAGGTTCAGGGTTGTGTTTGAGGTGTCTTCCTGGAGCGCGATATCGGATACTGCTGAGACAACAGGAGCATCATTGATATCTGTAACATTCAAAGTCACATTATTGGATAGGTTGGACAGGAAGCTGTCTGTTGCATTAAAGACGATGTAATCAAGCCCAAAGAAGTTCGAAGGCGCTGTGAGGGTTACAATCTGCCCATTGATTGCTGCATTAATTCTTTCAGGCGGATTGGTTATGCTAAATATCAGGGAGTCACCATCTGAATCAGCAAAGTAGATGGAGAGGTTAATGCTCGTGGTTGTCTCTTCCTGCCAGGCGATGGGGAGGATAGAGCTTGAGTTTGGAGCTCTGTTGGTTACTGTGAAGAACATGAGAGAAGTGGTTGTTGTTGTTCCTGCATTGTCTCTTGCTGTTGATCTCCATGCAATCGTTTCATGGTTATCAATAAGCGAAGAGGGGATTGTTGCAGAGTAGACATTAGAGACATTTGTCACAGTTGCGTTTGTGAAGTTTCCTGTTGCATTGTGCTCTATCAATACTGAAGCAATGCCATTTACATCAGTCCAGGTGATGTTGAGGGTTACATTATCAGAGTTAGTGACGATTGAAGGTGTCTGGGTGAAGTTTGGAGAGGCCGGGGCGCTATTATCGACGGTTAATGTGAGTGTTTGTGTGCTGTTCCTGTTTCCTGCATAGTCAATTGCGGTGAAGTTCAGCTTGCATGCTCCATCGCTAATGCCAGGGCAGAAATATGATGTCGTGTTCTGGAGAGTGTAAAGATTGCCTGATGCAGGAAGCATGGGGATTGTGTCATTGAAGAAGACTGATGCAATCCCGTTACTATCAGAGACGTTTGCGGTTAGAGTGATGACAGTAGTTGGAGCAACAATGTTGTCAGAATCAGAGGTGCTCAAGGCTGCTACTGAGGGGGATGTCTCGTCAACGATAAATGTGAGAGTTTCTGAGCTGTTGAGATTGCCTGCAATATCAGTTGCATTAAAGGTGAGCTGGCAGAAGCCATTGGTCACTCCAGGGCAGAATTGGGATGTTGAGTTTACAGTTGAAAAACGATTTCCTGATTTTGACAGGAGCGTTCCATTGAGAGATACGTTTGTTATTGCATTTGTGTCTGTAATATTTACTGATATGTTTATCGTTTCAGTGCTTTTCACAATATTGTTAGAATCGTTTGTTGTGATGTTGAAGACTCTTGGAGCGGCATCATCTATTTGCCATGCTATTCTTTCTGATCTGTTGATGTTTCCTGCGTCGTCCTCTACGGCAAGGGTCAGGATGCATGGCCCGTCTGTCTGGGTGCAGTCAAAGGAACTTACTGGAGTTGTAATATTCCATACTGTTGGTGTATTGTTCCTAAGGGTTAGCAAGGATGCATTTCCTAAGGTGACTTTTCCTGAGCTGAAATGGGCGTCTGTAACTGTGACGTTGAAGGTTACGACGTCCTGGCTTCTTGTGATGTTGTCAATGTCGGAGATTAGGAGGTTTGTTACAGAAGGCAGCGTGTTGTCTATGGTAAGGCTGAATGACTCAGAGCTGTTTATGTTTCCAGCTGCGTCTATCACTGTTATGTGGACTGCGCATGCTCCGTCTGCCGAGCAGCTGAGATTGTTTGGCGTGAAATTAGCTGCCCAGATGCCTGTGGATATGTTGGTTAACTGGATTGCAGTTGCGTTGCTTATGTTTACAGCTGCAATTGGTGCAAATTCGCTTGATACATTCAGGGTTATGTTGAGCGTGTCTGATGACCTAACGAGATTGTCTGTGTCGTTTATTGTTACTGAAGGGATTGAGGGAGCATTAAATGATATTGTGAATGACCATGAGAATTGCTGGATTGCGTTGGTTGCATTATCCTTTGCATTGACGGTTATGTTGATGACGCCTTGGCTTCCGAAGTCCGTTATTGTCCCATTGACATAGAATCCATTTGGAATAGGAGTTATGGCAACATTGCTTATGTCAAACTGCGGTGGAAGCAGGGAGAACCTATATTTGAATGAAATTGAGGATGTGTTAACCCCGCTTAGCGAATCAGTTATATTAAATCCTATCTCTGGGGTTGTACTCATAAGGAAAGAATTGTTGAGAGGCGTTACAACAGAGAGTGAAGGAGGAGTGCTGTCAATATCGACTGTTATTCTTTCGGTGTTGTTGAGGTTGCCAAGACTGTCATTGGCGTAGGCGGTTATGTTGTAGGTTCCATCTGCCAGTGTTGTAGTGTCAAATGACGCATTCCAGAAACTTCCTGCCTCATTTGATGCTGTTATGGTCTGGAATTGGCTTCCGCTTGAATTCATTATTGCAAAGTAGACTGCGTTTGCTGCTGTTGTTGCATCAGTTACGGTTGCGTTGATGGTGTAGGTTCCTGATCGAAGGTCGGCGTTATTGATCACAGCGCCGTTAAATGCTGCTACCTTTGGAGGCGTGTTATCAACTGTAACTGTGATATGGCTTGGATTTGCTGCCTGGCCGGGTGTTGCTGTGTTGTTTGAGGACCAGTCTGACTCTGAGTCTGTGTCTCCGCTGACTGGGTTTCGGATGATTGTTTCCCCGTCATTTGCTGTGACGCCAGTTATGGAGGCATCCCCATACACTACACTGTCAACTATGCCTCCGCTTGCATTTTTCAGATAGATAGTATCTCCTGCGTCCCTTAATGTTCCAAACCCGTCATCACTATTATCAGGCGGGAACCCAAAATTTGCAGTAAACCATGTTGTATTTTCTGAGAAGGTCATGGCAGAGTAAGGGGGGATTACTGCGTTCGCTATATCGAAATTTGTTGAACCTGCTGCCTGAGGATCAATCGTCCAATTTGAAAGGGTGACCGGCTGGCTTGTTGGATTGTAGAGCTCAATCCACTCATTTCCAAGCGCTGAATCAGAACCTAGTCCATTGAAAGCCACTTCGCTGATAACCACACGATTGAGCGGCCCATTCCCTGCATGATCATACGCTTGCGCTGTTACATTATGCACACCATCAGTGAGTGTTGTTGCGTCTATTGACGCATTCCAGAAATCATTGCGCCTTTCTGCAAGGAGCAGTCTCTCTCCTGAGTTGTCAGTTATGGTGAAATTCAATTTCTGGATTCCTGTTAAAGTATCATTCGCTGTTACGTTGAGGCTTATATTCCCTTTGACAATTGCGTTACTAACAACGTTTCCATTGTACTTGAATATTTTTGGATGGGTGTTGTCTATGGTTATTGTTATGGCCTCAGAGCTATTGCTGTTTCCAGCGTAATCCGTTGCATTTAGCCTAAGATTCAATGACCCATCAGCTACCGACGCTGTGTCGAACAGAACTGACCAGTTTCCATCATTTTTTGTTCCTGCCGATAAAGAAAGAGGGATCCAGTTTCCATTTGTTCCGTTTTGAACCCGAAGGGATTGGATGCCTGTTGTTGGATCAGTTCCTGCGATGGTGAGGTTGATTGTTCTGCTTACATTTGCGAGGCTGAGAGGGTCAAGGAAGGATACACTTGGAGGTCTGTTATCCATAGCAAAGGAAAAATTCCCAGCTGAGAAATTGTAATCTATCGCATCGGAAAAATTTGTAGCATTGATGTTCCATATATAATTACCATCAGGAATCATTACGCCTATACTTCTCGTGCTTCCGACCGGAAAAGCAATATTTGTGAAATTTGTATTGTTCCCGAGCCATACTCCTGTAAAGTTGGCCATGAGGGTGAAGTTCAGGGTATCAGGAGCATCAGTGCTTGTATTAAACGTGAATAAAACATTGTTATTACTCACATTCGTTCCATTCTGCGGAGAAGACAATTGGACAGTCCATGCAGAAGCAGAGAATGATAGGATTGCTATCATAGAAATAATAGATACTAGAGTTTTGAAAACATTCTGTCTCATCTCATTCCCCCTAACAGAGGAAGAAGGGCATAACTCCTATTTAAACATTCCTATTGTTGAGTATTCTAAAGGAGTAAAAATCAGTCAAATCTCTTTCACCAATCTCAACCCAAACAGCCTGTAATGAAGACCGGCAGCAAGGGCTTCCTGACGGAGGGTGATTCTGCCATGCCAGGCATTTTTGCAGTAGCTGGCGTGGATGTCTTCGGAAGAAATATGCATCTTTGGATAGAGTTTTTTGAAGATCTTCACAATATCCCTTCCAAGGCCAACCACATGTTCCTCTCCATGATCGGGATCCCTGTTGGAAACAAGAGAGATGCGAGTTGTCTCCCTGCCTGGGTTTGTATAGTCCGAAAGCCTGCACCAGAGGAGAGGCTTGATATAG
>DATDTY010000080.1 GCA_035290625.1 Candidatus Nanoarchaeia archaeon | reverse complement strand
CTCACTTCGTTCGGCAATGCCGACTTCGCCTTGTGCATACTCTCATGGGAAGCGACATTTCCCGTATGGAGCAACCCCTTTGTCGCTGTTCTGTACTTTGAATAGAAGGCTCACAAAGGGCATTGCATGACTTTTCAATGCCACCGCAGAATCACAACCTTTTTAAAAGCCCGGAGAAGGCTCTATCCCATGGATATCAGGAAGGCTGCAAAGCAGCTCTGGCATTTCCTCTGGGTGGAGGACAGCGTCTGGTCCTGGATTGCAAATGCTGTGCTTGCGTTTGTGCTGATAAAATTTGTTGTCTACCCTGGGCTAGGCTTGCTCTTGGGAACCCCTTTTCCTGTGGTTGCTGTCGTCTCGAAAAGCATGGAGCATACCGGCAATTTCAACGCCTGGTGGGAGCAGCAGGGGCAGTGGTATGAGGCCAAAGGCATCTCAAAGGATGAATTCAGGGGCTATACGCTCTCTTCGGGCTTCAATAAGGGAGACATTATCATCCTCTGGGGGAAAGAAGCACAAAATATAAAAAGGGGGGATATAATCGTGTTCAAAACCCTGCGTCCAGATCCCATCATCCATCGGGTCGTTGGCACAGGAGAGTCTTTTCAAACAAAGGGGGACAATAACCCGGACTCAATTATTGAGTACCGGCTGGCTGACGGAACAAGGGTTCCCAAGGGAAATCCACAGGCGCTCAGGATCATTGATGAGACCGGCATAAGCGAGGATCAGATCCTCGGAACCGCCTTTTTCAGGATACCTTTTATTGGCTGGATCAAGATTATTTTTGTTGATCTCATCAGCCTCTTCCACTAACATGTTTTGCCCAAAATGCGGCTCGCTGCTGCGGCCAAAGCTTGAAGGGTCAAAGAAGATCCTCTACTGTAGCTGCGGCTATAAGTCAAAAGATAAAAAGCAGGAAGCGAAGATAAAAGAGAGAGTCCAGTCAGGAAGGCCAAGTGTGGGAGTTATAACCGCAGATCAGGAGCATACCCTTCCCATCACCAAGGCTGAGTGCAGCCAGTGCAAAAATACTGAAGCCTATTACTGGCTTGTCCAGACCCGGGCAGGGGATGAGCCTGAAACCAAGTTCCTGAGATGCACCAAGTGTAAGCACACCTGGCGGGATTATGACTAGGTGGTCAGTGGTTGTCAAGCCGAATTCAAAGGATTCTTCGCTCAGCTTCGATAAAGATCTGCATGCGTATATTTGCAGGGTAAAATCAAAGCCCGAGAATAATAAAGCCAATCTTGAATTGGTGAAATTGTTTTATAAGAAAGAGAAGAGGAGAATTAAGATTGTTTCTGGACTCACATCAAAAAAGAAGATGATCGAAGTCCTGGAGTAACAAGATGAAAAAGCCAGCCTATTTATTCGTGTGCGGGCAGAACCTGTACCGAAGCCCGGCTGCTGAAGAATGGCTTGTTCAGTACTGTAAAGACCACTCGTTAGATGCAGAAGTGCAGTCTGCAGGCATCAAACCATGGGGGAGGATCAATGGCAGGGGCGTTCAGTTGGAAACAAATCACATTGAGCGGGCTGACCAGATTTTCGTGATGGAAGAATATATGAAAACTTTCATCCTGGAAAACTATTGCGTGGAAGCATTGACTGGAGAGGAAGCTGTCTCAAGCAAGATAGTTGTTTTGGATATCCCCGACAAATTTGATTCCGTGGATCAAACTCACCAATGGTTTTCCTATGAGGATGCCCTAGCTGCAGTCCATTCAGGAAAAACCTTTGGCCCTGCAGCGTTTTACAAAGTTCTGGAGGAAAAGGTGGGGCCTAGCCTCCAAAGAGATGTTAAGAGAGCTGCCATGCCCGGGCCTGATTGACCCAAGACATAAGGAGAACTTGCGGAGATGCCCATAAAAACCTGTGTCGGAGCAGTGCTCTATAGCCTTTCTGGTAAGATTTTTCTGATGACCTCCCCGAAATGGAACGGATACATCGTCCCAGGAGGAAGGATTGAGGACGGAGAGACAGAAGAGAGAGCGCTCAGGAGGGAGATTAATGAAGAGCTTGCTATTGAAATCTCCGATTTGGTTAGATTAGGAGAGAGCGAAAAGCAGCCAAGCAAGGATTTCATAGATCCCAAGATGGGATTTCATTTCATCACCTACGCTGCCAGGGCAATGCAGACAGATATAACCCCAAACGAGGAAATACTCACCTATGGCTGGTACACGATTGATGAAGCCTTGAAGCTGCCTCTTGTGGATTCCGCAAGAAAGGCGATTGAAGGGTATAAAAGAAAAATAAAAGAGAAGAGATAAAAGAATGCAACAATCATGGAACTGTTCTTACATCGCCTTAGTCAAGTTTTCTTCAACCTGCTTCCAGTTCACCACATTCCACCATGCAGCAATGTAGTCAGGCCGCTTGTTCTGGTACTTAAGATAATACGCATGTTCCCATACGTCCAATCCAAGAACAGGGATCTTCCCTTCTGAGAGCGGGCTGTCCTGGTTTGCGGTGCTCATGATTGCAAGTTTTCCCTTATCAACAACAAGCCATGCCCATCCAGATCCAAACCGTGTTGCAGCAGCATCTGAAAACTTCTCCTTGAATGCTTCAAAGCTGCCAAACGCTTTTGTAATCGCCTTGCCAATCTTTCCAGACGGATTTCCTCCTGCCTTTGGCGCCATGATGGCCCAGAACAAGCTGTGGTTTGCATGCCCTCCCCCATTGTTCCTGACGGCAGTCCGTATTTCTTCAGGGATAGCGTTCAAATCCTTCAATAATTCCTTCACGTCCTTCCCTTGAAGCTTGGGGTATTTCTCCAGGGCAGCATTCAGCTTCGCAACATAGCCGGCATGGTGTTTGCCATGATGGAGCTTCATTGTTTCTGTATCTATATATGGCTCTAACGCATTAAAATCATACGCAAGTTTTGGCAGTTCGTGTACCATAAGTTTTCCTCCCTTGTTTTGAAAAATGATAACAATAGTGAAACCATCCTGGTTTATAAAAGTTTTCTTTGAGTTAAGTAGAGTTTCCAAGTACCTCGGGGCTTTTTGCAGGGGGAAGGGTGCCGCCTTTTTTGTGAGCTTTGCAGCCAAAAAGAAGCACATCGACAAGGGGGTCGTCCAACCCGGGGAATGTCGATATGAACAAAGGAAACTGGAAGCGAACTCGGCGGCATCCCTGATAAGCCCCTGCAAAAAGCCCGATTGGGAAGTTAACAACTTTACTTAACACTTTAAGGATTCAAACCTCTACAAAAACATCCTCTCCCTGAACACTAACAGGAAAGGTCTTGATCTTGATCTTCTCATCATACTTTGACTTGCCTGTCGTCACATCAAACCGCCAGCCATGCCAGGGGCAGTTTAAAACACCGCCTTCCAGAAACCCCTCTCCAAGAGGCCCGCCTTTGTGAGGGCATTGATGCTGCACTGCATGGAATGCGCCATCTACATGGGAGAGGGCAATCTCAATGCCATTTGCCTCAACCTTCCTGACCTCTCCTTCAGGAATGTCATGGATAGAAGCAACCTTTACCTTTGCCATAGAAGAGTTGAAGTATCAGAGATATATATAAATTTATTCCCCAATAATATACGTAACTATCGCAGGAGCGCTCCAGGTTCCATCCAAGCCTTTCACAGCCATGCGCAGCTCATAATAGCCTGGCTGGTTGAATTGGATCACAGGACCGGCATCAAACCATATCGGCCTGCCGTTTTCTGCCTGATGGACAAGGCTCTGGTCCTCTCTGGCATTGGTTACTGAGCCTCTAGGAGCATCACTAAAAAGGGGATTACCTTCGGAATCTCCTCCTGCCCTCCAAAAGACAGCAACCCGCCTTCCTGTTATCTCCTGATTGTTGGCTTCGTGGAAAATAATCGGAGGAGTCCTGTCGCCAACAGCCATCCTTATAGTATCTCCATAGATGTGAGGAGTAAGCCTGACAGCAAGAGGCCCAGGAACGATCTCTGGTTGCTTATAACGCGATTCAAGTACAAGAGGAAGATCAAGCAAAATGCGATGCCTGCTATTTTCCATGCAAATAGAATCAAACGATTCCCGTTCAGCTATGCGAACAGCTTCCCGGACATAAGCCTCTTGGTTCTCAAAAGGAACATATTCCTGCCCAAGATCTGATGCAAATTGGGAGGAGCCGAAATAAAGCGCATAATAATAGAACCGCAGCTTAATCGTGTTCTTCATTTTGACGGTGTTATCGCTGAAAGGATAGCTGTCCACAAGAGCAAGCATATAATTGAGGTTATCTGGGTTGTCAAAGATTTCCCTGGCAATCCTGTAGTAAGCCTGTTTGTAGAACGGCTGGAGTTCAGAAGGTAGTTGCTCAATCCGGTTGAGAACCTCTCTGGTAGAAAAGTCACAGTAAAAAGATATGTCAAAGTCAAAAGGAATATGCTTCCAGATGCCTGAGCTCTGCAGCCCATAATCTACATTGTGCAAAGTGGCAATGTCTCCCAACGAGGTAAAATCCGACAATAAGGAATATCTGATGGCAGTGTCAGGGTCAAATCTGAGTTCTTCTTGCCCGCTCATTTCTGAACTCAGGTCACTGTATTGAATGGACACGCCAGAGAAACCATCTCCTGAAACATCCCATACCGTGTCGCTCGATTCAATCAACCGGACAAAGGAAAACTGAGACGCAAACGGGATTTGATCTTTCTCTTCATCAATCCTCTGGAGTAT
This sequence comes from Candidatus Nanoarchaeia archaeon, assembly GCA_035290625.1. Taxonomy (NCBI): domain Archaea; kingdom Nanobdellati; phylum Nanobdellota; class Candidatus Nanoarchaeia; species Candidatus Nanoarchaeia archaeon. The sequence continues at coordinate 1,570 of DATDTY010000080.1, read as the reverse complement.
GAGGTAGGGATAAGACTCTCCCTGGTCAAAATCAGTATCCGATGATACAAAAGTAACTTGGGCAAATGCTACAGGGTCTACAGCAGGAATGCCAAAATGCCTGAAGATTGAATAGATAAAATATTCCCGCAGAAGAGGTCCAAGCTCAAAGTCTCCCCAGACATCGCAATCTGGCGTAAAGCGCATCTTTCTGTAGCGCAATTCATAAAACCCAGGATATGTTGTAAGGCCAGGAAAGAGCTTGTACATCTGATCAGCCCTGCCTATATCCCGATCCCTGAACTTGGTTTTGATGTTCAATACAGGAGGCCTGCACTGCTGGCGAGAAGCGCCTTTCTGCTTGTACTCCATCTGCCACATCACATTGCCCTCCTCAAGCCTTCCCGAAACCCATTCATCTCTTCCTGTATCCAACGTGTACAAGGAGGACAGGGGCAGCCCTGTAGAGGTTGCTGTACGAACAAGAAGGTTGCGCACAGCATAACGGAAATCAAAAGTGCCGGTCTCCAGAAAGCGGGAAATCAGAAAGGCGTCATAAGGGTCAACAAGGCCGTCTCCATCGATATCTGCCTCAGGAATATGCTCCAAGTCTCGTTCAAGCCACTCACGAAGCTGGATGAGGTCAGCTTCAGTTACTAATCCATCGCTGTTAACGTCTCCCTGGTTATTGGAGAACCTCGTTTCATCCTGCCTGCACCTCCCTTCACTGCAGGAATAACCCGATGGGCAGGGCGTTATCCGATCAGCCACCCACCATAAATATTGCCTACTATTTTGATCCCATGTTTCCTGGCAAAAGAATTCCTGGACAGTCTGGCTATCAGTGCAGAAATCCTCCTGCTGGTCCAAGATGCTAAATCCGCCCAAACCATCCCAACCATAATGCCTGACAAGTGAGACTCGGTTTTGTACATAGGGGCTCGTTAGACTATAACCATCATACTGATTATATTGCTGGCACTCTGTTAATTCTGCTTCCAACTGGGCAGATGCTAAACATCTCCCCCTGAGGCATGCTTCTCCGTCATTGCAGGATATCTCTTCCACGGCCCTTTGATTTCCTTGGCAGGTGTTCTCAAGGGCTATTGTAGAGTATGGATTGTCATGAGATGGGGGCTTGCATTCATCAGTATGTGATTCCCATGTTGAATCAGCCCCCACAACATAAACCTCCCCGATAACATGCGAATCTCTCCCATCAGTATCAACACAGGGAGCAGAACATCTTCCATCGATGCATACCCTTCCTGAATTGCTGCAGTCTATTCGGGTTGAGACCAGTTCGTTTCCATCGCAGTAATACTCCATGAGATTTGTTGGGCTGTCCGGGTCGCACCTGTCAAACTCTGTGGAGTATAAAGGGTTTTCTTCATCGGTTCTACGACTGGCAAGAATCGTGAACCCTTGGTGAATAACATTTATCCCATTATCCTCATCAAAACAAAGAGGAGTCTCTGAATCGAAGAGATACGCCTTCACATTTATGCTGCCGCCTTCCGGATCAGCGGATTCCGCATTAAGCATGAAGTCATCGAATTGGTACCAGCCCCCAAAGTTTCTCGATGGTATT
>DATDTY010000079.1 GCA_035290625.1 Candidatus Nanoarchaeia archaeon | reverse complement strand
AACCTTTAAGTCAGACCAGTACTTTCTGGCTCTATCGGTTTGGGTTAATGCGCTTATAATATCAACTACTGAGAACCACCATTCATCATTAAACCAAGTTCGCCTGATTTTCTTGCCTTGGAATACCACTAATGCTTTTTCTGATCGGTTCATTGCAGTTGCATAACCCAATTCTGCTTTATACATCTTCGCTGGATTAGCCAAAATAATGCATGAAATTGCCCTGTAATTGCCATCCTTGGGATATCTTCCCGGTTTATAAATAATTAACGTTATTTTTCCGCATTTCCACTCCTCAGATTGTTCCTTGGCCTCTGCGGGGTCTCAAGGATTGATGTAAAATCAGGAATCTCTATGATTGTTGTCGGAGCAATCATAGGGATTCCTGAGAGCGATATCATCATAAGGATCTTTTGAAAACTTCAATTCTACATTTGGAGAAACATTTGGCTCAACAGCAAATCGTATCGAATGTTTGGATAGCAATCGATCATATAATCCATCTAAATCAGTAGAATTCAAACACCAGTAGCCATCCTCTATAAGGTCATTGTATAACAGAATCAGTCGTTTTTTGCCTATTTTCGGGATAATAATACCAACATCATCTGTTGCCCTGCTTCTGCCAAGCAGTATTGCAACATACCCAGAAACAATAACCTACGCGGCGTGCTTCTCCAATATCCGTACAAATCTCACGACAAACTTGTCAAGGTCATTCATCATCTTGTCCAATTGGATGGTCTTATTGTTGATGAACTTCATTGGTCTGCCCCTGCAGGGATACGAGTGGCAGAAGAGGGAAACCTATTTATACCTATCCCTCTAAGAAGAGAGGATGAACAAAAGAGGCATTGAGCTTTCAGTCAATTTCCTTGTCATGCTGATTTTAAGCCTGATCGTATTCATGTTTGGCCTCTATCTGGTCTACCAGTTCTTCGGCACAGCAGTAGACCTGCAGACCCAGCTTGACGAGCAGACTGAAAAGGAGCTCCAGGCCATGCTGATCTCAGGAGAAAGAGTTGCCCTGCCAAAAACCCAGGTCAACCTGCAGAGAGGAAAATCCTACACCTTCGGATTAGGAATCCTGAACACGCTGGGAGCAGAGAAGGAGTTTAGTGTGAATATCATCGAAGGCCAGGCATATCAAGGAGCCACACTCATACCAACAAATGGTCTGGACACAATCCCCGCAAAAACTTACTCAATCAAAAACACAGAGCAGCGCCTTCTCGCAATTCCAGTAAGGGTTAACCAGGACGCCCAGATTGGAACTCATACACTGGATGTTAGGGTGTGTTATGCGAATAGCGTGGATTCCAGCACACATTTTAATCAACTCCCGCAAACCACTCCTTCTCCAGATTGTGTTTGCGTAGACCCTCAGAATGATCAAGACAGCGATGGCAACACTCGTGGAGACTCTGATGATATAGTAGGCGACTGCTGTTGGATCTCTTCATCCCCCTCCTGCGCAGACTGGCAGAAAACCCCTATCAACCAATACTCCAACACCAAGAAAATCATCGTCAATGTGAAATAAACCAGATTTGGCAGTAATCCGAGTTCAGGAGGCAACGGCAGCAGACGAGGGAGGGGTCGCTCCCTACGGGAAACCCGAGTAGGGCATTTTCGCAGAAAATGACAGTCTGCTGCCATTGTGTCTTCAATGAAAAAATGGAAAAAGAATAAAACTGCCAGCCCTTCACACAGAAAGATTAAAATAGGTGTAAACCTGAAGAGCTGGCATGGCCCTTAAATCCCTGATCGGAAGGATATTTGTTTTTGCCCTTGTCATTCTAGTTATTGTCCTCCTTGCTTTGCTGACAAAGAACCAGGGCGACTGGCTGAAGATGTGGTCCGACTTCATGCAGCTTGTTACAACTGGAACTGTTTCTTGAACGTGATCCTAAGTTCTCAAGGAACCTAAGAAGACGGTTTCGGCTCCACTAACCCTCTTTTCAAGGTTGCCGCCAGCTCAGCTCTTTCTGTCTTCAGCGAAGAGCGGCACCTCGCTCGTAGAGGGCGGCTCCCTCCGCTTCCGAGTTTCTTTCCTGATTGAGCCTCGCAAAAAATGGCGGCAACCTTTGAACTGCTCCAGTGAAAGTCACGCTCCGCTGTTGCCGCCAGTACTCAAAAATGCTTCGCATTTTTGGTCGCTCCTTCGGAGCAGTTCGCCTCGCACTGCTTGCGTGGTTATCGACATTCCCCGCAGGGGGCGACTCCCTTGTCGCTGCGTTGTTTTCACTAAAAGGGCTCACATGGGGCGGCAACATCGACTTTCACCAGATCCAGTTTCGTAAACTTTATATACTTTGATTGCCTTGGATTTTTCAAGGGGGTGAGAGAATGGAGGCAAAGGAGAAAGTTACCACCATTCATAGCATAATCAATAAGCTGCTGGCGAACACGCATATCAAGGCCAATATCGCGGCAGAAATAGCCAGAAGATGGGCTAGGGCCTGAGGCGCCGCTCTTTGGATATAAGCTTCTGGAGAGTATCAATCTTCCGCAGAAGCTCAAGCTTGTCCCGGTTTGCCTCGTCCAGGCGAAGAGCGTATTTATTCAAGTCAAAATCAGCCTTCTTGATATGCTGCGAGAGTTCTGTAAACTTTGCAAGTTCAGGCTTGATCATCCTGATCTGGCCAGCCATTGAGAGCACTTCATCCCTGAGCTGATGCAATGATCCTGCTTCCATCACAAGCGATGCCTTTACAGCAGCAATCTCCTCCCTGAACTCTTCCTTAAGGTCCTCAAGCAAAGCCTTGTGCATTCTGCTTTTCACCATCCTCAGATCATTCAGCTCGCTTTCAAACAATTCATTCAGCTCCCTGACGCTCTTCAAACCATCAATAAGCTCCTGCTGCGCCTTCATTGAGGTATCAGTATGCCCCTGCTGCGCCTTGTATGCAGCCTCCCATGCAGCAGACAGCTCAGACAAACGCAGCTTCATCTCCTCAACATCCTTCCCGAAGTTGCCCTTTACAGATGCAAGTTCCTGCTTCACTTCATCAATGCCTTCCTTTGCATGCAACATGCCCTGTATTTTTTTAAGCATAGGAATGGTAACCTCTGGCATAATAAAAAGATATTGATTTGCTCGAGAGCCCAATGTGCTTTCTCAGGCTGCCGCCGGCTCGGCTCTTTCTGTTTTCAGCGCAGAGCGGCACCTCGCCCGTAGGGGGCAACTCCCTCCGCTTCCGAGTTTCTTTCCTGATCGAGCCTCGCGAAATTGGCGGCAGCCTTGGAGTTTAGAGACGGTGTTTTCGCGCAAAGGATTGCCCTATTGGCGGCAGATCTAAATCCCAAACGACTCTGTGAAGCTCTTGATTCTTCGCAGCTCGGCAAGAAACCTGTTGCCCTGCTCGGTAATGACAAAAACCCGGTTGTTCTTGTGGTAAGTCTCAATGATGAGATTCTTCTCTTTGAGATCAGAGATATACTCTTTCATCTTAGGGTAGCTGAGGTTCGATTTATAGAGCAGATGCGTAGGCTTGATCATCTGCCTGTCCTGGACAGAAGCAAGGATATCCCGGATGACATCAATGCGGCTTCTCCGGCTCTTCATGGTCACCTCAGGACAAGATACAGCGACGCAAGCAGGAGCAGGCTGCCAATCAGCTGCATCGTTTCTCCCAGGACATAGGCAAAGTCGTGCCAGGACATGAGAATGAACATCACCTGGCTCAGGAAAAACATCAGGAAGCTATAGGCCACAAGCTTGCTCGGCATCGTTCCCCTGAATTTATAATTCATCCTGCAGGTGTTGCAGATAAAGAACAGGAAAACAGCTCCAACAATATGGAAGACCACCGGCCAGGCCATGCTCGTTGCAGCAAAGAGAACAGCAAAAATCTGTAGCATGACCAGAATCCTCTTGTCAGTTATGTGCATGGTCAGGCTGAGCAGGATAATCAGGCTGAGCAGAAAGACAAGGCGGTAGAGGAAATACCCTATCTGGAACCCCAGGGTGATCTCCCCCAAGGCCAAAAAAAGGTTAAGCACATTGAGATCCATGTATTTGAAGTATATCACCACATGGGTGAGGATCTTCACAAGAAACGCCAGTGCAAAAAACACAAACGCCCAGTAGAGGGAGAGGAATTTTCTCTCTCGCGTCAGCCGAAAAGCTTTTCTCGCAAAAGCGGCAATCAGTATTGACACCAGCACAAAGACGATATCAAACAGTGAGTCGATTCCATAAAACCACCTTGGGCTGAAGATAAGTGTAACCACTGCTGCCTCCAAGCCACAAAACCCTGCGCTGATTTATAAAGATTATGAATCCAAGGGCTC
>DATDTY010000078.1 GCA_035290625.1 Candidatus Nanoarchaeia archaeon | reverse complement strand
TATTCTTTCCTTAACAATATGGTAAGCCTCTGTTCCTGCTCTTAATGCTTCGGAGAACGACTTAAATTTTAGTGGAACAATCATATACTCCTGGATGTCGTGCTCTGCTCCGACATGGGCCCCTCCGTCTAGGATATTCATTTGAGGAACAGGCAGCCTTATTTTCTTGTTTCCTGCAAGATTGCTGATGTGCTGGAAGAGCTCTCGGTTCCCTGCTCCAAGGCGGCAGGCTGCCATGCTGACAGCCAAGGCAGCATTTGCTCCTATCTTGGCTTTGTTTGCCGATGGATCGAGGCTTTGCAAGGTGGTATCTATGAGCTTCTGGTTGGCAGGGCTTTTTCCTCTGAGAGCTTTTGCTATTTTCGTATTGACGTTTGCTACTGCTTTCAGCACTCCTTTTCCGTTATAGCGCTTTCCGCCATCTCTTAACTCATGAGCTTCATGAATTCCTGTAGAGGCGCCTGAAGGAACAGAAGCTTTTGCCGCTCCTTTAGAAGTGCGTATTATTGCCTGCACTGTAGGATTGCCTCTGCTGTCGAGAATCTCTAAGGCCTTTACTTCACGTATCACAGTCATTACAGCAAACTGTAAGAATTGAGGTTTAAAAAGCTTTTCTAAACCAGCCCCTTCTCCTTCCATCCAGGCTCTTTCACAATCCTGCGGTATTTTGCATATTTGTCCTCAGGGCTCCACTTTGGAGGGACTTTAGAAAGCGCTTTTTGTCCGCAGGAGCAGACTTCTTTCATCGTGTACTTTTGGCAATTGCTGCACCAGAGAATCCGCTTCATGCTTCTGCTCGCTTGAATTCTGCAATGCCTACGTGCTTCTCCATGTATTTCGTGGCTTCGTCAACTGCCTTTGTCAGAATTGCCTCTGCAGACTTGTAATCGTTTGACTTCACGCTCACCTGATAGGTTCCTGCGCCGGTATAGATGACCTGTATCCCCTGTTTTCCATCAAACACCTTCCTGAAGACCTCTTTTATCTGGCTGATGCCGTCACTCGCAAAGCTCACGAGCTTCATCTTTCCCTTTATCTCCACTTCAATCGGCTTGATTCTCTGCTTGATTGCAGAAAGCAGCTCCTTTGCGAGCTTTGGGCTGAGCTTGAGAGCGTCCAGCGAGTCCTTGTCTTCAGCCACGCTCTGGAAGAAATCATGCAGTGTGCCGTATTTCTCATGCACTTTCGGCATAATCTTCTGCAATATGTCATAGGTATTCTCCTTTACATTGGTGCATGCGAATTCTACAATCTTCTCTGCTTTCTGCTCCAGCTTCAGCTGATTGACCTTGTTCTTCCTCTGGTTGTCATTTACCCTTCTGAGCGAGAGGTCAATATGGCCGCGCTCCAGGCTGATCCTGAGGACTTTGCAGACAACCTTCTTGCCCTCAACAACGAAATCGCGGATATTTCTAATCCTTCCCGGAGCAACTTCTGAGATGTGGATCATTCCCTGCTTCTTGTATTCATCAATCTCAACAAATATGCTGTGGTGCTGGACTTTCTTTACTGTACAGAGAAGAAGCTCTCCCTCTTCAGGATACCCTTTCTTGGTGTAAATCATGGCAGGACTTCAACCACCTTGACCTTGATTTTGGTTTTTCCTCCTCCGGGCGTTGCTATCACCTTGCCGCAAACCAAACACAAGACCTCTGTAGAAGCCTTTCCAAAGATAATCTGCTCGTTCTTGCATTTTGTGCATCTGACCTTAATGAACTTGCTTGATGGCTCCATACCTGTAAAGAAGCGAGGGGTGGTTTAAAAAGGTTTTGTATGCTCTGGCTCTGTCCTGTTTTCAAACAGCGAGGCCCCCATTATTCCCTTCCTTCTAATCCCCCCTGCTTTGTTCGTGAAGCGCGTCATTGAATGCTTCGCTGTCGAAATAGTCTTCTTCTATTTTTATATGAGTCAACATTTGCATTTTATCTCTGTTTTTAGAATATCCTCTTTTATTATGTACGTTATGGCACCCTTCTTTTACAAAATATACTTCTCCTCCTCCGTATCTGAAATAGAGCGGATCAAAAACGTCTGCGAAAGTCACTCTTTTTCCCATGAAATTTACCCCGTCCCGGCCTTTAACCAGCCTTTCGCGAAGAGCTCTGTTCTCATGTAATTCCTTTTTTTCTATTTTTGCGCCAGTCTTAATAAAGAGTAGATGAGGCAACTCCATATCGGAGAATTGTGATTTAAAACCCCAACCATCACCACATCGAAAATCTTTAAACTTATCACCCGGCCCCACTCGTACTGGCATGCTGTTTATTCTTCTTTCTAGCATTATGTTATAGGTATAGGGGAGTCCTCGGCCATGCTCATTATAATGAAGATCTTCTACGGTTAGATATACACCACTTTCGTTCAAACTTTTATAAAGGTCTTCAAGGCCATCTAAAAAACAACCCATTAGGTCAGTAATATTCTGTACGCCTATTCCAGAACCCTTCAGGGCTTTAAATCCATCTTCATCAAAATGGGAATAATATCTCGTGTAGCCTCTGAGCGTATGCGGGAATATCCCTTTTATAATCTTTCTTTCTTCCTCATTGGCATCCCTTTCCTTCTCTACTATTTTTGTTCTCTTCTCACAAAACCCACTGCCTGGATTTGATGCAAGCATAATTTTTGGACCTTCTCCCATTTTGATTTACCTCCTTGTTATCTTTACTCTCAAACAGGAACAACCAAAAACTATTTAAATAATTGCTACCTACTAGGTAGGTTATAATAAATATGAAACCGGAATCAGACATATTGCGGCAGTTCGGCTTGACTGAAAAGGAGATTGAGGCTTATCTTCTCTTGTTAGAGCTTGGCCCAGCAACTTCAGGAGAATTGATGAAAAAACTTGGCTATTACAGCAAAACCATCTATGAACTTCTTGAAAAACTGATGGGGAAAGGATTAGTGAGCTATGTTATCCAATCAAATAGGAAGCATTTTGAAGCAGCTCAGCCTGAGAAACTTCTGGATATTTTGAAGGAGAGAGAGTCCAATATTAAAACACTTACAACAGAACTCAAGGCAATTCTGCCAAAATTAAACGAAAAGAGGATTTTAGCGAAAGACCGGCAGGAAGCGGCAATCTACAAAGGGCCTAAAGGAATTAAGTCGATACTTGACGACACATTAAAGCAAAAAAAGGAAATTCTTGTCTTAGGGAGCGGAGGGAGATTCAAGGAAACGTTGCCGGTCTATTACGAAAACTGGAAAAGAAGGAGGATAAAGCAGAAGATTCCAATAAAAGTCTTATGGAATGAAAAGCATCAATCGAAGATAAGCGAATTTTTCGACGAGAAATTCATGGATATCCGGATCTTGCCTGCTGTTTTTGACAATCCCTCTCCAACGATCGTGTATGATGATTGTGTTGCCATTCTTGTCTGGGGCGCTGCTCCTTTGGGAATTGTGATCAGAAGCAGAGAAACAGCCAAAAGCTATCAGCATTATTTTGAGGTCTTGTGGAGGGTGGCGAAGAAAATATAAGGTATAGTGTTATATAAACAACCAAACTTTATTCAGTTATCATGGCAATCAAGAAATACTCAACAAAACCCCCTATACTAAGATTATGCTCCGAAGGAAGGCTATCAATAGGAAAGGCAGCTGAAATACTCGATAAAAGCATCTATGATCTCCAAAGGCTATCGAAAGAAAAGGGAATCCTGTTAACAGCAACAAAAGAGCAAAGAGAGAAAAGCAGAGGATTGCTGAGGAAGCTGCCTTAAGTATCTTCCACAATCTTTATATCCTGTTTCTTCTTTTTCTCTATGATGCCCGGCCTCAAACATGCTCCATTCTGGATGTTCCTCCTGCTGTTATTAACATTTTTTCTTATCGAGCTTCCCGGTCTTTCCCATATTGACCCCGGAGATGAGCATACCTACATCTACATGGGCAAGCTGGTCGCTGAGGGAAAGATGCCCTATCGGGATTTCTTCAACAGCCACCCTCCTGTGCAAGTATTTGTTTCAGGGATTCTATTTTCATTGTTTGGATTTAGTATTGTTATCTTCAAATTAGTCCCGTTCTTCTCAACGATTGGTACCTCAGTACTATTGTTCTTTTTAATAAAAAAACTATTTGGGCCTTGGGAAGGCTTGCTTGGGGCTGGCTTGTTTTTGTTTTCCTACCGGGTCATGCTTGAGGCGACGTATTTTCTTGGAGTTGATTTGACGACGTTTTTTGTTGTTCTCTCATTATTTTTGTTATATTCAAAGAGGCCTTTATGGGCAGGGAGTATAGCAGGCGTGGCTGCCTTGACTGGCTTGTATTCATTGGTTGTCATTTTTGCTGTGCTTGCCTTTCTTTTTTTTAAATCTAAAAAACTGTTTTTGAGGTATAGTATTGGCTTCTTTATTGTTGGAGGTTTGATTAATTTAGCCTTGTTATTGGTTCCTGGCTATTTCTTGCAGGTCTATTGGTATCATGCATTGAAGCCATCTTTGCCTGGGAGCACGTTTTCGATATTTCTTGCGTTCATGCAAAAGCATTACCTAATCCTGTCGCTGGCTCTGCTCGCTGCATTTGGCTGCCGCAGGAAAAGACTGCTTCTGCCCTTC
>DATDTY010000077.1 GCA_035290625.1 Candidatus Nanoarchaeia archaeon | reverse complement strand
TTGGGAAACGACAGGTGCACCATTGAGGATGCAAGCATGCGTTTTGTTGGCAAGCGATGCCTCGATCCTGAGTATCCGAGAATGCCCCCTATACCAATTGTTGATCTCAGTGCCGAAACAACCAGGATTGGAGATGCACGCTTCCAGCTGGACGCAAGAGCAAATTATGATGGCTGGGACAGCTGCCTAAAAGACTTAGGCCCAGACCAAGGAGAAAAGTACTACCGCAACAAACATATAACTTTCTCGACCGATACATCTAGTGGCTTAACTGGATCAAGCTGGTTTTTGTACAGATACTCCACTTCCTGCGAACTTGACCAGGCATTTAGCTCATCGCTCAGCGTTAATCCCCAAGAGATTTCCGGCCAGCTTGACATTGACTATGAGGAGCGCAGTTTTCCAGAGCAATGCAACGGTGTTCCGCCAGGACCTGCCTTTTACTACAGCCCGTATAAGACCGAGGAGCAACTCACGTTTTCAGGAGAGTTCAACAGCATCGAAGCTGCACGGCAAGCAGGAGAGGGGATTTCGCAGAGAGAGGATGTAAGAAAACTGCTACTCGACTTTGCACGCTGGCTTGACCCAGAGCCGCTCATACAATTACTTGGTGAAATTGAGTATTCTAATCAAGAAGGTCACTGTAAGTCCACAACAGAATACTCCCGGGTCTTTGAAGATCAAAGATATAGGCAGGAGTTTGAGCAGAACCAGATCGATGCCAATCCCAATGCGATTATCGCCGATGCTCATTATGCAGGCCCTTGTGAACTGCAACGATTCCGGGACTCGGCAACGATGGTGCCAATGCAAATCTGGCAGGTAACAACGAGAGAAGGAAATGATATGCTCTGCATTCTCAGAATTCCAGCTGAAGCGTTTCAGCTCTATGATGAAATTGATGAAATCCCAAGATAGCTACTTCTGGTAGCCAGCAGCAGAGTCTATAGTTCCGGTGGAAGGCAGAACCCGATCTGCGGTCTTCATTGGAAAAAGGGTTTGAGCTGTTTTATAGAACTCCCCCATGAAGGTGAAAAAGTTGAGCATCTGCTGTGCTTCTTTATCCGAATGATGCTGCTGGTTGCGCGCTGAAAGGTCGCTCGGCATGATGTATTCTGGCCTCACAGTTCTATATGAAGTACTGGTGAGGTGTAGCTGATGGAACTTGCAATCGAGTCTTTAATTCATAACATTTAAATATTACAGCCAGTGACAAGGCCAGGATAGCAGTATATAAAGTCATTTGAAACAGAAGGGGGGTAAACATGATGAAGAAACTAATTGTCGGAATCCTTATTCTTAGCTTGTTAGTGCTTGGCGGATGCGCAAGCCAGTCCTCAGGATATGCAACAGGACCAGCAGGCCAGGATACTTATGGCGGCGGATGCGGAGTTGGCATGCCCGCTGATGCTGTTGATGAAACTGCAGCCCAGGCAGCGAACACTGAAGGGTCAGGATTTTGATGCTGAGCGGAAAAGAGCGGAAAAGGCTTCGATTGGAGAAATTGCGGAAGGGTTCTGATGAAGCTAGAAAGGAGTATGAAACCCGCCAAGAGCAGTTTTCACAACATTCTAAAGGAAAGGCAAGCCCTTGGGCAAGGAAAAAGATTCTTCTGCTTTCAGGATCTGTGCTTGCAGTGATTTTGATAGCTGGCTATGCGGTATATGCCGCAGCATCTCCTGGAAGATTTGACAGCTTTGCCAAGTGCCTTTCAGAAAAAGGCGCTACGATGTATGGCGCAATGAGCTGGTGCCAGTATACTCAAAAGCAGAGAGCCATGTTCGGGAAATCATTCAAATACTTGAAGTATGAAGAATACACAGAATTTCCAGCAGCATCTGGAAAAATCCGGAAAACGCCCACATGGATAATTGACGATAAGGTATACGAAGGCGTGCAGAGCTTTGACAGGCTTTCAGGGGTCACAGGCTGCGCAATAGGGTGAGGGGTCAAAGATGAACGAAGAACATCAGGAAAAAGGGCATCCAAGAGGAGATCATGACAAAGAGCCGCATCATGACGATGAGCATTCACATCATGAACATCCCCTTCATGAGCATAGAGGCAGCGAAAAGCCCAGGATTGACAAGTATCTCCCAGTGATTGCGGCAGTCCTTTTTTTGATTCTGGTGTTCAACATGGTGACGATGTACGGGATTGACAGGGAGATTGACAGCCTTTTGCAGAAAAAGGCTGAGAGAGAAAAGCCTGCGAAAATCTCTGTTACGCTCCTGAAGGATGAGAAATGCAGCCAATGCTTTGATACAACGCAGATGATGAGCTCTTTGAAGCAGAAAAATGTTGATATTCAGAAGGAGGATGAGCTGAGGTTTCAGGACGCTGCCCAGCTGATTTCACAGTACCAGATCCGCAGGATTCCTGCAGTGATTGTTACAGGGGAGGTCGATAAGATCTCCCTGGCAGAGTTTAAGCAGAGCGGCGATGCTCTTGTGTTCGATGCCCCAGGAGCGCCATACACAGATGCAGAAAGCGGCGCCATTGTAGGGAAAGTTACCCTCACCTCCATTGTTAAGAAAGATTGCACCACCTGTCATGATGTAGGCTCATTTGTGGCGAGCCTTGAAAGCGCAGGTGTTTTGGTCGAGAAGCAGAGGGTTTTGGATGTTGCTGATGCATCTGATCTTATCGAGAAATATGGAATCCAGAGGGCCCCGGTTGTTATCGCAAGCTCCGGACTTGCAGCCTACCCGGAAATCGTTTCTGCATGGAGCAGTATTGGGAAGATCGCTTCTGACGGCTCTTACATCACCACAGGTACCAGCAGGCCATTTAATCCCCCCTATTATGATCTTGAAAGCAAGAAAGTGGTTGGATTGGTGACGCTCACCTATCTTGATGACAAAACCTGCAGCCAATGCTACAACGTCAGCCTGCATCGATCAATCCTGGCCGATTCCCGAGGCCTTGATGTTGCAGTGAACAAAGAAGTGTACCTTGACATCTCCGACCCTGAAGGCGAGAAGATTGTGAAGAAGTACGATATTCTTCAGGTTCCGACAATTGTTTTGAGCGCAGATATTGGCTATTATGATGATGTGGTCTATAGCCCAGGCCAGACCTTTAGCGATATTTGGCAAGGTGTCGGCACAGTAGAGCCTGATGGAGCCTATGTGTTCAGGAATGTGGATGTTATGCAGGCTCCGTATCGGAACCTGACAAGCGGAGAGGTTATGGGGATTGGATGAAAAGCCAATCTAGGTTTGCCAGGACTATTTGGCTGCTCCGCAGCAACAAAAAAGACGCAGGAACAATAATTATTCTTGATGCCCTGTTTCTTCTAACTCTTTGGTATTCGATCAAGCTGGTGGGCCTTATTGTAGAGCAGAACAAGCTGGCAATTCAGAGCTTCAGCAGCACTGCCATAAGCGCCCTTGGATTTATGACAGTGTTCACAATCATATACGCAATGGTGTTGCTCGCAGTCTATTCAGGATTTAAGCTGGCAGTTCTCCATACCATCAATCATATGCTGAAGAGGGGACATAAGCTCTCGTTCAAGAGGCTGTATGCGTTAAACATCTGCCTGTACGGCTCGTTCATAGCTGCATATTGGGCAGTGATAACCATAGGCGGATGGGCTGTCAAGTTTGAGTATCAACGGCCCTGGCGGGGTTTTGCAACCCTTGCGTTCATAATAGTCTTCTACCTTCTGTTAAATGCCTCCAGTATCTTTTTTGCTCAAGGCAATGAGTTGAAGAGCATCTGGAGGAAAACCGGAAGATTCCTGATGCAGCCGAGGAAATACCTTCCTGTGCTTGGGTTTTCTGTGCTGGCATTTCTGCTGCTTTACGCAATATACTACGTTTCTGCGCCGCTTATGGCAGGCATTTCCCAGCTTTTCTATAAGCAGTACATATCATTGTTTACGTGGGTTGTCATTGCAGTGCTCTACCTGGTCATGATCTGGTTTAACAGGCTGTATTTCTTTGTGATAGAGGGGTAGTATTCAATGTTGCCATTATAGAGAGTTAATCTCACATAATAAAGAAAACGATGATCCTTATCCCATTACCTCAATCTTCTCTCCCATCACGATGGCATCAGCGAGGAGCTTCCCAATCTTGCTTTTCCTGTTAATGTTGATCATGCCGGATTTCCCGACTTTTGCCTGCA
>DATDTY010000076.1 GCA_035290625.1 Candidatus Nanoarchaeia archaeon | reverse complement strand
TGGGAGCAACCCTCATCGTCTACCCTGTTTTTAGTGATTGGGCTTTTCAAACAAAAATAATAAGCGTTGTATCTGGAATTATTGTTCTCGTATTCTTCCTTTGGTGGACAAGAAGAAATTATGCCAGGATGTAACAATCGGATTACCTAACCAATCAGTATTTAAAGCAGTTTTGCTTCTTCTCTTACTATGGAGTCGACACTCTGGATCGAAAAGTATCGTCCATCTACGTTCGCTGAGATTAGGGGCCAAAAGGAGATTATCAAACGCGTGGCGGCTTTTGTCAAGCAGAAAAACCTCCCTCACCTCCTTTTTACAGGGCCTGCTGGTGTTGGAAAAACCTCCCTCAGTCTCGTGATTGTTAAGCAGCTCTATGGGGAGTATTGGCGCGAGAATTTTCTTGAGCTGAATGCAAGCGATGAGCGCGGCATCGATGTTATCCGCACCAAGGTGAAAGACTTTGCGAGGACCCGGGCATTAAGCGACATCCCCTTTAAGATCATCTACCTTGATGAATGCGACGCTTTGACACGAGAGGCGCAGCAGGCGCTTCGCAGAACCATGGAGAATACAACTCAAACGACACGATTCATCCTCTCCGCAAACTATTCCTCGAAGATCATCGATCCTATTCAAAGCAGGTGCGCAATATTCCGATTCAAGCCGCTGCCGCAGGAAGACCTCAAGGAACTGATAGGGCATATTGCGAAGAAGGAGGGGCTGCACTTTTCCGGGAAAAGCGAGGAGGCCCTTATCACCGCTTCAGGGGGGGACTGCAGGCGGCTCCAGAACGTTATGCAGAGCTGCGCAGCGTTCTCAAAAACCATCTCTGAAGAGGATGTTTATTCCATTGCGTCCTTTGCCAGGCCAACCGAGATCAAGGAAATTCTGGAGGCTAGCCTGAGCGGAGATTTTCTCCAGGCCAGGGATAAGCTCTTCTCAACCATGCAGCATTATGGGCTGAGCGGAGTTGACGTAATCAAGCAGATCCAAGAGGGGATATATCTCTTGCCTATGGATGGAAGAAAGAAGGTTGAGCTGATTCAGCTTTGTGGGGAGATTGAGTTCAGGCTCAGCGAAGGAAGCGATGAATTTATCCAGCTGGAGGCGTTCCTTGCAAGCATCGCAGCCGCAGGGATGTAATAGGAAAAGAAACTAAAAATCGGCGCCTACTTCACAGCCTTCATATTCTTCCAGGAACTCTCGAAGAGCTCCTCTAAGGCTGTTGCGAAGAATGGCGTGTTCACCCAAATCCCAACGTCATAGGTGGGATGCACATCCTTGTCGTCCAGGACCATAAAGACGAGCTCCTTGCCGTCCACAATGCAGAACCTGGACTTGATGTCCGTGTTGCGCACTTCAGCAAACTGCGATACGTCTTTCACTGCCTGGCTGCATTCCTTCGTGATTGGAGCGGCAATCCGAATCTTGACCCCTTTTTTCTTCAGCTTCTCGAATGTAGGGATCAGCCCCTCCACCTTTCTCAAAAACCCTTGGGAAGTGGTGCTTAGAGTGACAGACTCCTGGGCGTTCTTTATTGTGGTCTCCAGATGGTTATAGAGATTATGCCTGCCCCTCAATGAGCCGCTGAGATCTGATGGCTCGATAAGTTCAATGCCCTGGGTATGCAGGGTTGCAAGTTCAGTCAGAACCTCAGTCCCCTTTAACTTCTCAAGTCTCTTCACCCGCTCTTCTGCTTCTACCTTTAGGTTTTTCTTTACGCGCTCCACCACTTCATTTGGAGGGACTGCAATATACTTTATCGGCTTCCCGAGCTTCATGATTGCAAACCCTTTCTTTTCGAGGGATTCCAGCACATCATAACTCCTTGATCTTGGCACATTTGCTATATCAGAAAGCTCTCCTGCGGTGGAGACTCCCCGGGACAGCAACGCTGTCCAAATCTTCACTTCATATAAATTCAGCGAGAAGTATCTTCTCAGCTTACTCAGGAACTCTTCTTTAACAATCATTGTTCTCCCCCCTCTTTTTCTAAACTCTTTATAATCCTTTAGGACTTGATTTGTTATGAGTGGTCAATAAAAAAGGAGTACTACTATTAATATGTTACGGTTCTTCATCCTCCTTCAGTAGATGAACCTGGATCTTGCAGCATATTCATTATGATGCCCATCACGATACCCTATACCTTAAGAGCGCTCCAATGCCTCCTAATCCGAGAAGTTTTTTTCCAGCCTCATGGGATGATGACACAATGACAACGCTTCCCTTCTGCCGCTCTACTGCTGCAAGGAGGGCATCTGCGTCTGGGCGTTCCTGGAGAAACACATCAGCAACCACAACCTTCGCCACTGCGCCAGATTCCTGCGCTCTGTTCACTTCCTCGCTGCCATACGCCACCGGTTTAGCTTTTGCAATGGCCACCATCAGCTCTTCTACTGCAGCAAATTCCTGGAACGCCCGCTCTTCTTTTAAGGCAGAGGCAATTTCGGGCCTTTTCAGGACCTCTGCGATTCCGTTAGGGCCAACAGAGGAGCAGGAGGCATAGATAAGCTGAGGAAGCTTTGCATTCTCCAGGATTGGCCTGATTTCGTCTTTCCAAAATGCCGGAGATGCAACGATGATATGGGTTATACCATTCCTGTCAGAGATTTCCTTAAGAGCTTTTTTTATCTCCTCAAAAAAAGGCGCTCCTACCTTCTGTGGCTCCCTCTTCTTCTGAACCTCTCCTGCCAATGTCATGAGGACTTCATAGCCTTGCCTCTGCAGCCTTGCAATTACTGCCTCTTCCCTGTCAAAGACAACCAGCAAAATGCTGTGGGGGCTTGGGTTGCATGCGTCCTGCACCTTCTTCAGAATGAACACCGGCCAGGCCAGTTTCTTTACTGTGATCACACTAAAAGGCTCTGCAACTATGGTATGGTAGCTGCCTTTTGGTATATCCTCTGTTCCCTGGCTGAGCTTTCCGCTTATCCTCAACTGCGATTGCGCAAACTCAACTCTCTCAACTTCTACGATTGCCTGAAAATGCCGTTTGATGACTGCTCTGGAGCGCTGGTCTTTTTCTCCTTTCCTTACCTTGCGCTCAGATCTGCCTGAAACAACATCTCCTTGTGAGATCACGCCTCTCAGCGTCCAGAGGTCGTCAAGAGATTCAACTTTTACCTTGATCTCCCCCTTCCTGAGATTCCATGCAATCCGTTTCATTACAGGACGGGAGAAAAGCGAAACATTAATATATAAAGGTACGTATTTAAGACGATACTTTCATGGGCAAAATTATGGCTAAAAGAGCGGCAATTGGCGCAAAAGGACAAGCAGCAGCGCTTGTCGGCATCATCCTTTTGATTATTGTGCTGTACATCATTTTCCTGCCTCCGGAAGATCGGGCAGATCTGCTTGGGACAGATGAGGATGGAGAGACCACAAGCAGCAGCAGGGAGAAGATCGTCAGCCTGCTTGAGGCGAGCCCAGGAATCCTGACGAAAGACGTTACTGAACAAAAAGCCGATAAGGGATTGCCGAACATTTTCCTGGTGGAGACCATCAGCTCTCAGGTCCTTGAGCGCATTAATCCTTTTACCATCAGCAACAGCCTGCTGAGGAACACGCCAAAAGAGGCTCTCTTCTCGATCGATGACCCTGAGCATACTGACAATGTCTTTTTGTCCTTTTCAGCAAGGAAGCATGAAGGAACTCTCCTCATCACTCTCAATGGCGGGCAGGTGTTCTCTTCTGAAATCGAGCAGTACAATGCTGTGCCTATCAAGCTGCCAAAGACGAGCCTCAAACAGGACAACCGGCTCGTCTTTGAGGTTTCACGAGGAACCCTTGGGGCGAATGAATACCAGCTTGAAAATATCCAGATCATTGGAGATGTGAGGGATGTCTCAAGGCGGGAGAGCCAGAGCAGCTTTACCATGCTCCAATCCGAGCTTGCCAATCTTGAGAGCGTCGCTTTCCGTTTTGTTCCCTACTGTGCCAGGGAGCGGGATTTAGGCAAACTTGCAATCTGGATCAATGATTATAAGATATACCATTCAGTTCCTGTCTGTGATGATCCTGTGCGGCAGACATTCCCTGCGCAATATCTCGCTGCAGGGTCCAACACTGTCGTGTTTGAGTCTGAGCGCGGATCGTACAGCATTGAGCAGATATTCATCAACCTCGATTTCAAGGAGCAGAGAACAGCAACTTACTTCTTTGAGCTTAACGAGACCACCTTTGGCCAGGTCCAGAACCAGACGCGCCAGCTCTTCCTGACCCTAAGGTTTGTTGATGACAAAGACACTGACAGCCGCTTTTTTGTGAATGTCAATGGCCATAAGAGGGGAGAGTTCAGCAACGATGACTTTGAAGCCGATGATATCACATTCAGGTATGACCTTGGCAGGTTTGCCGAACGCAGGAATAACTATGTGCAGATCATCCCCCAAGAGACGCTGAAGATTGTTTCGCTTGATGTTACGCTTGAGAAGGACTGAGGATTCTATGAAATGGTTGATCCTATTGAGAAAAGGTTGAGGCAGAAAATCGCTGAGACTTCTCAAAAATATTTTCCGACGTTTATCAAAGCAGGGGCTGCTGCTGGAAGAGGGGTTAAGAACACACTTTCTTATGACCTGACCCCCGGGATTAAAACAACTCTTGGATATGGCGGCGCTGCAGCGGCTGCAGCCTACGGGCTTGGAAAACGGGCAGTGCGCTCAACGTTCAGCGGTGGCTGGCTTGCCATTTGGCTATTTGTTGGACTTTGGGTCTTAGATATCAAGTTTTTTTCTTTTAACGGACTAAACATACAATCATTCTGGAACCGCATCATCGGTTTTGGACCGAGCGACTACTGGGGCATCTTCTTCTCCAGCGGAGTCCTTGTTGTTCTTGTAGCTATCGGATTTTTAAAGATACGGAGCCATCAGGACATGAGACTTTACCTTTCTTATGCTTTTGTGGTTTGGTTCTATGCGCTGATTCTTTCTTTCACTGCATGGGATGGCCGGGCTGTGCTGCATCTCCTCTTTGGAATT
>DATDTY010000075.1 GCA_035290625.1 Candidatus Nanoarchaeia archaeon | reverse complement strand
AGAGCATGGATTTACCTCGCTTGGAGATCTCTTTTATGTTTCAGCCCAAGGCCTTGCACTGAGCAACCTCTTCTGTTTATCATGCCAGGGCTATGATCCAAGCCCTGGAACAGCTCCGTATGAAGCAAATACCACTACTCCAACCTTTAATCTCACTACAGGTATCCCGGCAAGCTGTGCAATTGCAGATGTTAACCTCAACTACACTGCCATGACAGAGCCAGCCTTCGGCGGAACTGCATTAAGAAACTGCACAGGAAGCACAGACCATACCTGCTCCTTGCTGGCTTCAGATGCCTTGCTTATCAATGAGACCGATTACCTTTACATATCCTGCCAATCAGGAAATCAAACAGGCTCTTCAGGAGCGCTCCAGATGAGCCTCAGCTCCTCAAACCTTGATGCCCTTGGCGATGCTGCAATCCAGGCAGGCATTGATGGAAGTGTGATATCCGGAGCTGCAGTCTATGAATCCCAACAGATATATCTTCTCCGGGCAGACAACACTCAAATCCTGGCAACCTGGGACAAGGTGGCTGCTGAGGGAAGCCAGAGATGGCTCTTCAATTATCTCAGTTCTGCAGAGTCCTTCATCAATGGCTTGTTTAACCTTACACCCGCCGCGTATGCTGCAGAATACAAAGGCCAGACCTTCCAGGCTGTAAATACGAGCGTCAGGACAACGATTGATGCGACGAATCAATAGTTTATTTTTTATGTATTTGAAAGTAAATAAATTACTTCCGAGCTAATCTTAATATTAGTCTGTGCCCCTCTTCGGTCTACTTTCTATAAATACTTTTGAGATTATCTCTTTCTCATGAAGCGCACTTCGGAAGGCAGCCAAAATGAAGTGTATATGATAAAAAGGGCCTCGGGTGTTTAACCCGAAGTCCTATGCTCCTGCGGAGCACATCGGCTCGCCTGCGCATTCTAACGCATCATGCTGGCATCCTCCATAGGGACGTCCTCCTGCCAGCTGCACCGATACTTGCGCAGAGTCTCTCAAAAATGATGGCAACCTTCATTTTTTGGATGGAGCCCTTGTTGCCGAAAGATTTTTAACGCCACAGATGAAGGAGAAGGTATGACCCTCGTCATTGAGTTTCTCACGCTTATTGTTGGTATTGTGATTATTCTGATGTGCGCAGAGTTTGCGCTGCGGTCAAGCATGAGGATTGCTGGCCACTTCAGGCTCTCTCATGGGTTTGTCGGAATGACTATCCTGTCGATCGGAACGAGTTTTCCGGAGATCTTTACGCATCTGGCAGGCTCGCTCAGGATTCTGGGCGATCCTTCAACTATGGATGAGGTGTCTGGCCTTGTCCTTGGGACCAATATCGGCTCGGACATCTTCCAGCAGAACGTTATGCTGGCCGTAGTCGGGCTGCTCGCAGTCATCAGGGTTAGAAGGCCATCGATTAACAGGAATGTAGGGGCGCTGATCCTGGCAGGGGTTCTCTTGCTGCTCGCAGGCCTTAACGGATTTATTTCGAGGCTGGAGGGAGCTGTCCTTTTCTTTGGCTATATTGCTTATCTGTTCTATCTGAAAAGGACTGATCGGCCTAAGCAGCATGAACACGATGCAATGTCCAGGGCATCCCTTTCTGGCCAGATTTTCATCACCCTGCTTTCATTTGTCCTGATGGGGTTTGCAGCTGAGAGAGTTCTTGATGCTTCTTTGAGGATTATTGAGGGCATACATATCAGCGCTTCATTGTATGGAGTCATCATTCTCGGCATTGCTGCGTGCATGCCTGAGGCGATTACCTCGCTTGCAGCAGTGAGGAAACGGCAGCCGGATATTGCAGCAGGCATCCTGATCGGAAGCAATGTCACAAATCCTATGTTTGCAGCAGGCCTGGGAGCGTTGATCTCCGGCTATACTGTGCCAGGTGTGATCATCTGGTATGATCTGCCTGTCAAGATTGCAACTGCTCTGCTCATTTATTATTTCCTTAGAAACAGCAAGGCCCTCACAAAGCCAAAGGCGCTGGTGCTGATTGGTGCCTATATAGTCTTTATCGCAGTAAGAAAGATATTTTTCCCGGTGGATTTTTGAGAAACTGTTTAAACTTGCTCTTGGTACAGGACTACTTGATTTCTTCCTAGTTCCTTTGCTTGGTATAACGCAGTATCAGCCTGCGTTCTGAACCGCTTTACAGCCTCGTTCAAATCTTGCCTGCTTTTTACAGGAGATTCTCGCTGGTAGAGAGCAACTCCAAAGCTCATTGTAACATCTGGCAATTGGCTTACATTCTCCCTTATCCTGTTGGCCAATCCAAGCCCATGTTCAGCAATTGATGGAGGCAGAATAAGTGCAAATTCGTCTCCTCCTACGCGGTATCCATGTTCGTGAAGTCGTGCCTCCTTCCTCAGGACGGCTGCAACATCCCTCAACACAGTGTCGCCATACAGATGGCTTTCATTGGCGTCATTAATACTTTTAAAAAGGTCAATATCTCCGTAGATGAGGCCAAGGCTTTCCTTTGGCACAACACCTCTCTGTGAATCCAAGAGACGCTCAAATGCTGAGACCTGTTCGAGCAGATCCTTCTCAAACCTCCCTTTGTTGTACAGGCCTGTAAGAGCATCAATGCCGACCTGCTGTTCAAGCAGCTCTACCTGCTGCTGCAGGCTTGCATTCTGCTGAATGAGATGCTGAACTGCTTCACCAAGCAATGATTGCGTTCCCTCGGGAAGGCTGCGTAGAGCCATCTCCAGCCATGGCAGGTCAAGATCTTTCATATGAGAAGGGAAGTAAATCCCTCTTTTTAAAGGTTTGTGTTCATTATTACTTCTAAGTGATGAACGTATTTGTTACGAACTGGGGGGCCATGCAATGGAAGAGGTTAGGTTTTAGCGATCCTCCATAACACATCAAAATACGATTTAAATGATCGTGCAACATCTTTGTCCTTAATCAAGATAGCGAAGAGCGGATCTGACCAAATAAAGACAGCAGTCTTGTTCCCGTATATAACGCTCATCGAAGGAGAGAGGATCTCATCAGGAAGGTACTTTATTCTTGAATTCTTGGGAGTCATGGCTATGCTGCCTCTCTTGCTTTCCTTGCTCAGCAAATGTTCCTTCATGCCGAGCCTTGGCACATCTCTCAAGAATTGCTGGATAAATACAGGAAGGATCTCCTGGAATTTCCCTTCTTCTCCAAGCACAAAATAATCCTTCTTTTCTCTCAGTATGTCCTTAAAGACGGTTTTCATCCCCTCCTTTCCCTGGTAGAGTTCAACAATTGTCTTGGTTTTGTTGCTGCGTTGGAGCTTAGCAAGATCAGGAATAATTATTTGGATGTCCTTTTGCATTTCACTTATATAATCGAGAATCTTTTCTGGAGCGCTTGCCTGGAAGTACTTCACGTTGTTTTTTATCACGAAGGAAATGAGCCCCTTTTCCAGAAGCAGGTCTAATTTATCGTAGGTATGGCTTCGATTCAGGCCGGTATACTGGGAAATCTGCGTAGCTGTGCTTAGGCCATGGCTCAGCAAGGAGAGGTAGATTTTAACATCTGATTCCTGAAGCCCGAGCCGTTGAAGCGGCGCTGTATCCATACTTATAGGGAAGTGTTTTGGATATTTAAAGTTATCGTTCTGAATGGAACGACAAACATATAAATAGTCATTATTCATTCTCATTTTAAAGTAGTAAACACTATGAAGAGGCAATTACCATGAAGGAAGGAGAGATTGTGGGCAAGGTTGTCTTCTCAGAGCGAAGAAGAGTAGACCGGATCGTCGTCTGTGAAGATATAGGCATACCCCTAGAACAATGTGTGCAGCAGATGGAAACACATCAGGGGAATCCTCTTATTTCCAGAGTGTTAGCTCAGGAAACATCTTTTGTAAAAGAAGTTGAGGAGTTTTATGGTTTGGAGTGGTCGATAGAGTCATATTATGATGTTGGTTATGAGAGTAAGGTGGGAGAGAAGAGGAGAGATGGAAAATTCAATCTCAAAGAAGCATCTCCGGAAAGGAGGGGAAATTCTTCCAGAGATTTAGCTGACATTTTAGGCGGCTTCTCAGATCAGCCTATTGATGATTCCAAGATAGGCTATGAGGCGGTTAGGGAAGATTACCTTCGATGGAAACAGATGGATTTAGCTGAAATAGCGCGTGGTGAGTATCGTAATTACATCATGAGCGCAGGTGGCTCCACATTCTTCGCAGGAGTTGCTGGAGTAGGGGCATTGTTTGGAGAAGTCGGGTATGGTATAAGTATCATAGCTGGTCTTGGTTCTTTAGTCATGGCAGGTTTTAGTCACATTTGCTTTTCAGACTACAAGAGGCATATGCAAGGGATAGGTTCTTCACCCCCGCCAACAACAGGAGAGCTTGATGAGTACAAGCGATTGCATACTGCTGCAGAGAAAGCAGATAACTTCATGGAAAACCATTACAAAAACTACATTTTAAGGAAACTGCTGTCAGCGCAACCCGAAGGAAACATTCCCTAATCCGCCCTTTGTGTTGTAGCAGCAGGCTTGGCAGCTGGCTGCCTTCTTTCCCGTGTCTCAATCTTTGGATGGGGGGGCTGCTCTAGCTTTATTGCCTTGAGTTCCTCTGCTTCAACCTTCTTGGCAGTCTCAGAGATCTCCTCACGCTTCTCTGTATGCGGGCCAGCTTTTGGAAGCTCTTCCTTCTTCACCTTTTTCTCAGGAACCCCGAAAAGCTCAGCCTGGACTGTTCCTTTCTCATCCTTTACGGCCGTGACCTTAATCTTATGAGGAGGGCTCTTTATGCCTCGCTTCCAAATCTCCTGGTTCAGAAATGGTCCTATTTTGATGCTGTCTGACTTCATGTGCTTCACAAGAAAGGAACGGACAGCAGTAGTAGCTCTCTTGGCTCTCCGGTACTTCGGAGCCTTCAGCCACTCCCTCCTTAAAGGGATGATGTAGGTCCGCTCCAGTATCTTCTTGGGATCAGTCTTCTTTGCCATGTTATGCCTTTAATTTCGTCCTTCTCCAGCTTCGCTTGTTGGCAGTATGCCTGCCGGGATGGACCTTCCTGCCTTTGCCGTACTTCTTTGGAACAGTCCAGTACGGAGCCCAACGAGTCTGGCGATGGGCTTTTGCTAATCTCTGCTTCTTGCTTGGATGTTTGACCCTGGCCATTATCTCCTCATCCTGAATCCTTTTTTTGGCGGAGCAAGCCTGGCTAAGAGATTCTTGAAAGCCGCATCATCGATCGACTGGATATTGCCTCTCTGGAGCGCCTGGGCGAGCAAACCAATAAGCTGGACTGCCTTTTCAGGGTCAGCAGCCTTAATCGTCCCATAGCGGAGCAGCGCTTCCTTTGTGAACTTTGCCTTGACAACTGCCTCAAGCTGCTGAAACTGCTGCTGGAGTTCAAACTGGCTGAGTTCGTCCTGGTTCATTCTTTGCCTCGGCTTTTGTATCTTCCTTTTTATCGTCCTTCTTTAGTTTAGCTGTCTTGAACTGCTCCAGAGCCTCTTTTGGAATGATTGTCTTTGCAACGCTGTGTATCAGGGCTGCTCCTTTTGGGGTTACTATTTTACCCTTATGGACCCCTTTTTCAACCTTCTTCACAAGCTCTGCCTTTTCAAGCTGCTGAAGCGCCTTTCTGATGATGTTGGCTGAGCCTTTGTAGAAATGCTCAGGCTTCACTCCACGGTTTTTCCTGCCGCCATATGCGCGGCGCAGCTTTGAGACTCCAATAGGCCCGTACCTCAGAACCTTGTATAAGACCGACGCAGCCCTCTTGTGCCACCAATCACGATCAACAGGCGGCCTTTCCTTATGCATTCCGGTCTTTACATACGCTGCCCAATCCGGAGCCTTGATCTCGGAGATTGTCTTGAGCTTCTCAGCAAGCTTCTCAACAAGCTGCTGCCGGTTAACATGCAATCCTAATGTCATAGTTCCTCCTGAAAACCAGAATTCTGGCTCTCATCTCCTTGCGGAGTCTGGGATAGTGAAGTTCACTATGCACAGAGCATACTAATGGGATTATAGCTTATTTAAAAAGATTGCGGATTTGGCAGGGATGTCATGGGGATACTAAAAGATATGGGGGTTCCTTATGAGCATTCTCCAACAGGAATCGATACTATGACGCTCATTATTGACAAAAATAAGATTTCAAGCCCTGGAACTGTCAATGAGATTGTTCGTGAATTGGATAAGAGGTTTAATAAGAAATCTGCACCGATGGAGATAGAGGTAGGAGAAGCTATCGCCATGGTTGGCATCGCAGGGCTGGGGATGAAAAGAGATTATGAATCGCACATCAATGGAGATGCAAGAGTGCTCCAGGCGCTTGCCAATGCAGGAATCCGGCAGCGTGTCCTGAACAAGGGTGCTTCGGAGATCAGCTTTTTTGTCGGAGTAGGCGAGAGCCAGGCAGATGATGCAGTTAGAGTGATCTACAATGAATTCTACGGAAGATAGGCAAAGCTTCCATTCTGGCGGGCCGTGGGGCAAATCTTTTTAAAGCACATTCATCTTTAGTGCTGCATGGCATCTGTCCTGAACTTCTGCGCCCATAATGATGATCAGGTGATCGGAGCAGGAGGAACCCTGGCGAAGTACGCCCAAGAAGGAAAAAAGGTCATCACTGTCATTTTCTCCTATGGTGAGAAATCACATCCCTGGATGAAGAGGCATGAGATTGCGAAAACCAGAGTCAGGGAGTCTGCGGTCGCAGGAAAGATCCTCGGCGAGGCGCAGATCGTCTACCTTGGCTTACGGGAGAACCATTTTCCAGAGCAGGCAAAGGAACTCGGGCTTGAGCGGAAGATCCAGTCTCTGATCAACACCTATAAGCCTGAAAAGATATTCACGCACAGCAAGGATGACCCGCATCCGGATCACCGTGCAGTGTTCAGGATCGTAACTGAGGCTGTTGCTAAGATGAAAGAGAGGTTTCCTGTGTTCTCCTTTGACATCTGGAACCCCATAAGCTTTAAGAAAAATGCTGTCAAGCTTGTGGTGGACATCACTCCTACATTCAAGAAGAAGATCCAGGCAATCCGGGAGCACAAGAGCCAAAAGCTTGCGGTCTACACGCTGATGACCAGTGTGTATGTTAAGGCACTTTTCAATGGCCTTGACCATGGCTGCTGGTTTGCCGAGGTATTCACGCATGAAACGAAAACTCCTGATCGCCACTGATAACTTTCTTCCACGATGGGATGGAATTGCAAGGTTTCTGTGGGAGGTCATCCCGAGCCTTATGGACGAATATGAGATCACGGTAGTCGCTCCAAGGCACAAGGGAGAGGTGGCAAACCTGCCGGAGATACGGATGGTCTGGATTGGACTGCTGCCGTTCAGGATCGGAGATTTCATTCCTGCCAGGTTTGCATGGAAAACGATCAGCCAAGAGGTGGACAATGCTGACCTTGTGTGGATCCAGACCATCGGGCCTATCGGGAGCACAGCAATCAGGGCCAGCCACAAGAAGGGAAAGCCGCTGATCGCCTTTGCCCATTCCATTGAGTGGGAGCTTGTCCCCAATGCGCTGAGCTCCAGGTATTTCAGAAAGAAGATCGCATACCATCTTACCAAGAGGCTTGCTGCAGGGCTTTACAGCAAATGCCATCTCATCATGGTGCCCACCTATGAGGTTATCAAGAAGTTTGAATGGGCAGGGATCAGGACAGCCCATGTTCTGGTGCACCTTGGAACAAATCCTGAGCATTTTGTTCCTCCTTCATCAAAGGTGCAGGCAAAGGAGGAGCTTGGCATCAACCCTTCCCATACGGTGATAGGGTATCATGGAAGGCTTGCGCGGGAGAAGGACCTCTACACCCTGTACAGGGCGTTCCAAAGGCTTCTCTACAGCCATAAGGAGGTTACCCTGCTTATTGTTGGAGACGGGATTGAGGAGCAGAAGCGTTTGTTCAAGGACAAGCCGCAGATTATCTATGCTGGGCAGCAGAATGATGTCGTTCCGTATTTGCAGGCGATGGATATTTTTGTGCTGCCTTCGCTTACTGAGACAACCTCGCTTAGCACATTAGAAGCCATGTCTGTCGGCCTGGCCTGTGTGGTGACGAAGGTCGGATATGTGCAGAAATACATCAGGGAGAAGAAGAATGGCCTTTTCTTCCCAAAACGGAATTCGCTTGTTTTGTCTTTGAAGCTTGAATGGCTGCTGAAGGATCCGTTCCTCAGGAGGCGACTTGGAGATGAGGCAAGGAAGACAGTTGTTGAAAAATTCTCCTGGAAGACGACTGTGAGAAGAGTCAAGGAAGTGCTGGGAAGGTTCTGAGGGATGAGTTGGTTAGTAGTGAAGTGCCCTAAAAAATATTAAGGAAGCGCCGAAGCTGGGAGGGATTGATTTAGATTAAGATGCCATACAAATTCAGCCCATCAAGTTTAAGCTTATTGAAAGACTGCCCTAGATGTTTCTGGCTTCATTTCAACAAGAATATTAAAAGGCCGGATACAATTTTTCCCTCTTTACCCAGCGGAATGGATAAGATCCTCAAAGAACACTTTGACTGGTTTATGAAAAGAGGCGAGCTTCCTCCGGAACTACAGCAATTAAAGGGGGAGGTTAAGCTGTTTGATGATGAAGAGCTTCTTAAAGCCTGGAGAAGCAACTTTAAAGGAATTCGATGGACGGACATGAAAGGCAATCTATTTCATGGAGCAATCGATAATCTTCTCAAGAAAGGAAAGAAACTGATTGTTTTGGATTATAAGACCAGGGGTTTCCCATTAAAAGAGGACACACATGAACATTATCAGGATCAAATGGACATCTACAATTTTCTCTTGAGAAAGAATGGCTACGATACCGAGGATTATACGTATCTGTTGTTTTATCATCCAAGCAAAGTCCATGAGAATGGTGATGTGGATTTTCATAAAGATTTGGTTAAGATTAAAGTTAATATCAAAAATGCTGAAAGTATTTTTAAGGAAGCTGTTCAAGTTCTAGAAGCAGAAATTCCTGCCCCCTCTGATGAATGTGGATTTTGTGAGTGGGTGGATAATTGTAATTGTGAAATAAAATAAGTTTTCTCGCCACCTCGTTACTAGTCGTTACGGAATTCCCCCCTCGTCGTTTAAAGTAAGTAAAAACTACAGCACCTATCTGATTTTCGGCAGTAAGAAAATTTTGGCTAACATCGGAATTCCTGTTATCTCCTTTGACCCTACAACGTGGGGTCAAACTTCGTCCGAAGAGTTTTTTCGGGGGCGTTCATTCAGGCGAACAAGGTGAGCAATCAAGAACAAGAATAAAGGGGCAACATTAGTTTTATCGTTAGGGCGAAAAGTCGGATTTAACAACATTTATATATGTTTTATTGATTTAGTATAGATTATGGCAAAGGAATGGATATTAAATAGTGCAACAAATAGATTTCAGTTAAATTTCTCTCGTAATGTTGGTAAGGTTTCAGAACAAATAAGAAAGTGTCAGCCAAGAAAGGTAGAAGATTGGGAAAAATACTATTATGGAAGCGTATATCCAAAAGCACATCTTATTGAATTAGGGAAAAAGTTATACACTAAAATTACAGAAGTTTTACGAGCAGAAATAGATGATGTAACGGAACAGGATTGTATAGATTTTATAATTAATCTCGTCATAAATAGAACTTATGATGGATATGTAAGTGAAAAAGAAACAATATATGGACAACTTCAAGATATTCTTAAAGTCAAAATTGAACCAGCCCCTGATGAATGGGACAGACTATTTAATGTAGATTTCTTCATTAAGATTAATGAGAAATATATAGGATTACAAATAAAACCTGCTGGAGGGGTTTCTCATATTCCTGAAATTTTTAAAGAAAGAACACAACAGGCAGAAACTCATAAGAAGTTTACTGCTAAATATGGTGGAAAAGTATTTTATATAATCTCGATAAAAGAAGGAGATAAAAAAGTAATAAATAATATCGAAGTTATTGACGAAATAAAACAAGAAATGAACAGATTAGAAAAATAGTTCTAAAGTAAATATGCGCTTAATGTGTGGGCTTCTTTTTCAACTTTGACTTTATTTATGTGATTACTTAAAACTGCAGAATGTTCTTTTTTTCCTAACTCAATCTTTTCAGTATCATATATCGCTTCGAGATGATTGTCGTTAATCTTTTTTATATCTTTGATTAATGGCAAAAACATATTTTTTTCTTGATTTGTTACAATTTTGAATTCATATCTCTCTGAATAATGCTTTGGTTCGCCCTTTTCAGCTTCCCTTTGTTCAATATACTGCTTATGTTTTTTTAATCTGTCTATAACTATATTTCTACCAAAATGGATTGTTTCAGAAATTCTCATATCAATAACTTTTTTAAAATTAGGGTCTATTTCATAACCAATTGAGTTTCTGCCGGCAACCATTGCAGCGAGCATAGTTGTTCCCGTTCCGAAAAATGGGTCAAGAACAGTATCTCCATTCAGAGAATACATATTAATTAATCTATATGCTAATTCAAACGGATATGCTGCCGACCTCTCTCGTAAATCAGAATGATTAAGCGATTGAGAAACTCCTTTAAGTCCATTCCATAAATCTGAAAACCAAACATTTCTCTCTTCCCAAAAAAAACTGCTTTCTTGTCTTTTTAATATTTCATTAGATTTGAACTCACGATTATTTCCTTTGCGGAAGATTAAAATATATTCATGCTCAAGTGTAACATATGCACTAGGGGGTAACATTCCAGAACCCATATATTTATTTGGTTTATTGGTTTCTTTTCTCCATATAATTAAAGGTAAAGATTGAAATCCCATCTTCTCAAAATATTGAGTTATTCTGGAATGATTAGCATAGAGATGAAAAGAGCCATTTACTTTTCTTGTCGCATCACCAATATTTATACAAACAATTCCGCCATCTGCAAGAACACGATTTACTTCTTTCCAAACTTTATATAATTCTTCATTCATTAAATCATAAGCTTCCATTCCTTTGCCATCTTTGAGAGCTTCACCAATTTTTGGATTAAGAGATGAAAATTGCTTATCCCACATTTCAATCATAGGATAAGGCGGAGAAGTAACTATAATGTTTACACTACTATCTAAAACTTCTTTCATATTGTTTGAATTTCCAAAAAAAACTTTATGTTTAGTGTTATCCATTTTTCCCCTTTTAAATCAATAAAACCTAATTCTTTTAAATAGTTTACGTTGTGATACTTGTAGATGTTCCGGTATAAAGACTTTTCGCCCCGTAATCGTTTCGTTGCCCCTTTCTATAGTTCAGCCCCAGAAAAAATTGAATAGAACTCCTATTAACCGCAGTTTCAATACTGTTCATGAGATGCGGATACTGCCGCGCCCAGCTAGGGGGGCCTGTGGCTCAGTAGAAAGTCAGTCGGCATCGAGCTCGCTTGTTTCTAAACGAAAAATTTGACAGTTATTCTCAATTCCGTATTGCCCTAACAGGAATACCTAGGTGCAATCGTTCCATTAAATTGTATGTTGTGATTAATGAAGGATGGTAATTCTTAAAAAGAGAGATATATGTTTCTTCGTTCATGCTGCGGTTTCCCATTTGAGTTGCCAGTTCACACAAAGAAATAGATGCATCCTCGATTCTCTCACGAACAAGATTATGCCTATATTCTTTTTCTTGGGGGAGGTGACCAAGGACATTATGAATATAGTCGTCTAAAGCGATATACAAGGATCTTAATCTTTGCATTACAGGGTCGTCTTTGAATTCCGGCATTGGTGGATAGGTATCGGTAAAATTAGTAACCGGCCAAACAGCGTCTTTTTCGTAAGGGTGAAAATAACAGTTTTTTTCATGGATTGGCAGTTCGGCATCAGATAAAGAATTCGTCAAGGAGATATTTCGCGCAACGTGTTTTCTTAAATAACTTTCTTCGTCAGCGTGTGTCAGCACACTCGGAGCGACCACCATTTGCTCCAAAAATGCAACAGAGCTTATATAACTTTCGGCGCAAAAGAATCCCCCAGCCGTACAGTGTATGCAGCATCATTCCTTCGAAGTGAGGCCAACCAGTTTCCTCACTCCCTTGGCCATGACAACCCGCACGAATATCAGACAGGGGACAACAAGAGCAAAGCCAAGCATCAGTCCAAGGAACTGGTTCAGGAGAAACGCGAAAACAAGGATCAGATTGAAGACGCTGTACAATGCAATGAGGCTGACGGCCAATGCTCCCAGGAGATGGGCTTTCTTAACGCCAAGGGAGAATGTTGATGTGATGATCGATTTGAAGGAGCCTGTGCCAATGAGGCTGTAGGATATCAAAGCAAAATACCCAACAAGAAGAAGGTATACCAAAAAGCCAGGGCTTGGGGTGTAGAGGGCAGTCCTGTTGGAGAGTGTAAACCGAAGGCTGTCTGCATAGGAACTCATCCAGTAGACGACCATAAAGGCTAACCAGACTAATGAAACCTGAAAGAACTGGAGGAAGTATCGGCCAAATGCGACAGGATATCCCGACTGCTTCAGGATAAGCCAGAAGCTGAAGGATTCCAGGCTGAGGAACAGCACGAAGGCCGCGAGCGAGGACAGGCTGAAAAGGAGGATGAGTGTGTAGACTGAAGATGCAATCTGGGGATTTGCAGCCATCATCTGGGGAATGCTGCTTGAGACATACTGCTGCGTCAGGTTTCCTGATCTGCTCGACACCAGAAAGCCCAGCTGGACCGCATACTCTGTTATCTTATTTCCAAAGGCCGCAGTGATGAAGCCTGTAACATACAGGAAGGCAATATCAATGAGGAATGGGGTGATAAGCTGCCTTCTCTGGCCTCTCAGGATCTCAAATGAAGCATGGTATCCATCCTTGATGAATTCCAGTATACGGCTCATTGGAGCTCCGAATCAATAAGCAGTTTCAGCTCTGAATAGGATGCAGCGCCTTCGACAGCAACCCCATTCATGAATAATGTTGGAAGGCCTGTAACGCCGAGCTTTGTTCCAAGCTCGATTCCCTCCAAAACTTTGTCTTGGGTTGATGTATTCCTCATGCAGTCAAGAACAGTCTCATTGCCAAGGCCTGCCATCTCAGCATAGGCCAGAGGATCCTTGCCCTGGCCAAGGTAGAGATACATCCTGAAAGCATCATTCCCGCACTCTGCAGCAAGGCCGGTTTCAAGCTTGCCGTCTTTGGATGGCATGAACTTTGTGATGATTGCGACATTCTCGCCATATCCTCCCTTGATTCGTTCAAGAACGGAGTAGAGGGACTTGCAGGGGCCGCATCCATAGTCGGTAAAGACCAGAAGCGTGACAGGCGCATCCGAAGCAAGGGATTCAAGCAGGGTTGCATTCACCCTTAAGCTTGCCAGATCAAGAGGAGGCGCAGGAAAAAGAAAATCAAGAGAGCTGACAAGGCCAAGGACTGCCACAAGCAGGAATCCTGCACCAGCCATAGCAAGTTTGTCGGAATTCATCGTGTCTTGTAGAACACCCACAGCCCAATCATGAGCATCGCGATATTGAGGATCTGCCCCATGGTCAGGCCAAACACCAAAAATCCCAGCTGGGGATCGGGGGCCCTGAAAAACTCGATGAAAAACCTGAGGGATGAATAGAGGATGATAAATGCTGCAAAGAGGGTTCCCTTCTTATACTCCCGGTTCTTCAGAATCCAGAGCATAGAAAAGATGAGGATGTTTTTTCCAGATTCATAGAGCTGGGAAGGATGCCTGGCTCCGTCATAGCCAGGGAACTGGACTGCCCAGGGAACAGTGGCCACTCTTCCGACAAGCTCTCCGTTGATGAAGTTGGCAATCCTGCCAAAAGAAAGGGCAAGGCTTGCCGGGATGACGACGAGATCAGCAAGAGCCAGGTAATCAAAGTTTCTTTTTCTGCAGAAGAGCCAGCCTGCGAGAAAGGCGCCTGCCAGGCCGCCATGAAAACTTAGGCCGCCCTGCCAGACTGCAAATACAGAGAGAGGATTCGCAGCATACGATGATAGGTTGTAGAAGAGGATATAGAATATCCTTGCGCCAATCACAACTCCTATCATCTCGTAGAACATTAAGTCTTCAATATCCTTTGCTGAGAGAGGCAGCTTCTTGAGCTTAACCAGATACTTCAGCATGAAGTAGGCAAGCACAAAGCCGAGAACATAGATGATGCCATACCAGCGTATCTCCAATGGGCCAAGATGGAAGAGGACCGGATCAAGGCTGTAGTAAAAGACCATCCATTCCTCCAACAAGGGCGGGTTTAAATAAGTTGTGCAAGAGGGGTCGCATTGAAAAGTTGCTCACTTCGTTCGGCAATGCCAAGTTCGCCTCGCGCTTATAGATGTGGTAAGCGACATTTCCCGTGTGGAGCATCCCCTGTGTCGCTGATCTCTCTTTTATTTCAGAGGCTCACAAGAAGGCATTGCATCACTTTTCAATGCGACCGCAAGAGGGAGTTCAGGGTTGAGGAGTATCTCTAGTTTTGTTGATTCAGGATAGCTTCCTAGTTTTGAATGCAAGTGCGGCCCTCATGAAGCCTTTTCTTGACTTGTTCCTCATGCGCTGGATTGAGAAGCATGCCTTTCTCATACATTGTGATGACTGAGTGCGGATGTATCCGGAGACGATATGATTCAGACATACAGTCCTTAAAGCGAGCGCGCAACTGATAGGGCCCCAGGAGAGTGCTGCCTAAATTAGCTGATGCCGCAATCTCATGTAAGTCCTCAAGAATATGTTTACGCGTAGAGTTTGTCATGAGCGTGCCGGCTTGATACCTTCCCTTTGCTGCAATATATGCTGCGAAAAAACCAAGTTTTACATCGTCTCCTACAAAAGCCAGAAACTCGCCGTCATATGTTCGTTGCCGCAAAGGAAAAAGGTTATTGATCCATGTGGCAACCGCTGAGCTATTTATAGATACATAACTTGCAGTTCCGTCCTCTGAACTATAAGGGTTAGTCGTGAAATTGAAAGCTGACTGCAACACTTTACAGATGCTATCATGCAGTCCGGAAGCGCCTTCTCTCTTACTTTTTAGAAGTATATCAATAGCCTTAGGGCCACTTTCTAGCCTCATCCTTTGGACAGCTCCTTCAGCCAGGCCTATTCCTGCCATTAGTCCAGCATCATAGTTCCATTCCAGAGGAACGCAGATTGACTCTCTCAAATCATCTGCGCTTGCATAAAACTCATGGCCTTGCCTAACAGCCTCAAACAGGTTGCCTGCATAGATGCCTAATTCTTCTCGGAAGAGATGAGTAGAATTAACCTGAATGTCTGGAAAGCCTCTTTTTAGCTTGGGAAGTTCCGATGGATACCTATTTAAAAGTGTACCACTTACATTGGAAGAATGCCTGCCATAGTTTCCATCCCATTCTTCAGCTATTAGTCCTGCCAGAGTTGTTTCTGAGATTTGGGCGCTCACTTTCTTTTGAGGAATGGAAAATGTTTTACCCCTGCAATGCTCTACAAGAGTCCTTCCTGCAGCCCAAACCTTCTCAAATCCTGCCTTTGAACAGATTCTCGCTATCTCTTCAGGAGTGATTCCATAGCGCTCAAAGTATAAGCGATACCTGTCCTGATCAGATGCTTTCTCAAGGTCTCTTCTTTGGATGAGGGAAGTATTCGTCATAAGGTGAGAGGGGGTCTGCAGCCCTATATAAAGTTTGCCAAAAGTTATTACTATAAGATAGTCAAATTCATTGCAACACAGAAAATAGGAACTCAGAAATTCATTCTCCGCCCATCACTTCGTGGGGTGATCGGCCAATCGTGCAAGCTAACGAGTCAAACTCGTAAGAATTCAATTCAGAATCTTGATTTCTTCTTATGCCAGACGTAGACAACCCGAAGGATAACCAGCGCAACAGCGTAGGGGAGCGCAACAGTCACCAGCATGACCAGGGAATTAAAGCTGTTCACCAGGCCCTTTACGATCTCGGAGAATCTGATGAGCACGATTCCTGCAAAGCCTGACGCCTTCTCCTGCAAAGTCACAAAGATTGAGGTGTAGTCAATCCTTTCATCATCAGTGGAAAGCTGCTCCTCCAGGAATTTTATTTGCCGCTCCTGGTCAAAGATGCGGTCTGTAAGCTGTATCTTGTCTGCTACCTCTGTTGCCGATTCCACCATCCTCTTAAAGCTCTCCAGCCTCCTCTGCTCAGACTCAAGATTAATCCTGGCGGTAGTATAGCTTCCGGTGATGTCCTGGGTGTTCTCGGAAAACGTCTTTACTTCCCCCAGTTTTTTTATCTCCTGAACAACTGCGTCATAGTTTTCCGATGGAATCCTGAGGCTGTAGCTTCCATAGAGCCTGGAGTCCACTCCTGATCCAGAGGTGCCCACATTCTCGTTCAAAATAAGCCCATCGGCATCTGAGACAATATCGCGAAGGTCTTTTTCTGAATCCCGGAACTTTCCGCGCTTCACCTCGGCAGTCAGGCTTGCAGACTTGACAATCTTGCGTATTTCAACCTCCGGAGCAAAGCCAGTTTCAGGAAAGATGCCTCGGCTGAATTGCTCGCTCATGCCGAGAGTCGCGAATTCAAGATTTTTCTGCATGGACGCATTGAGTGAAGATGGAAGGCCGCTTACAAAGAAGACTGCGAACAAGACCAAGGCAACGAGAAGCCAGTTTTCCTTCAGCCTGGAGATCTGTGCTTTAATGGACATAGAGGGGGTATTCTTAGTACACCTTTATTAATCTTTTGGATGAAAGTATCTGCTAACGACCGGATGAAAGGCGGCATTGAAAAGCTTCTCACTTCGTTCGGCAATGCCGATACTCAAAAATGCTTCGCATTTTTGGTCGCTCCTTCGGAGCAGTTCGCCTCCTGTGTATTCTCAGGGGAAGCGACATTTCCCGTATGGTGCTAAAAAGAGCCATGCTCTTTTGGCACACCAAACCGCCAGAAGGCGTTTTGGTTGAGCACCCCCTTTGTCGCTGTTCTGTGTTTTGAATAGAAGGCTCACAAAGGGCATTGCATATCTTTTCAATGCCGCCGGCTGAAGATTGATCACCGAAGCTGGCTGATCTCTTTCAGAATTTTGTCTACATCGGTCTCATACCGGGTGATTGAGGCAGAGTCGCAGTTCGGGCACCTGTTGCCATCAAGGCTCCTGACCCTAAAGCGATACCTGCAGGATTCACATATCATCACTGGCCTGTTCATCACAGCATCGCGCTTATTTGGAACCATAACCATATGCGACGGTCTCTTGCCGTAGATCACACTATGGCAATCAACGCAGAGCAGGGTCTTTCCATCCTTGCTGTACCTTGAGTCCTGGCTCGTCATGCTGAGCTCGCAGTTTCCGCACCGATATGTGAGGGGTTTCATTTGCCGTAGTAGAACAGCTTGTCTAGGGGGGTGTTTCCTGGAGTAAATGGCTCTGGCTTTTGCGCTTCCTGCGCAACAGGGGCAGAGTGAGGAGCCTGCACAGCCGGCTCTGGCCTGGATTTAAATTCATTCATCTGCCTTTTGAGCATCTGAATCTCGGATTTCAGCCCATCCAGGGAATCATTCAATATACTGCACTCGTTCCTAATCTTCTTAAGCTGGAGGTCAAAAAGCACCTCAAGCTGCCTTACAAGCAATGCATCCATGGTGACGCTTTCCATGTTAACCAAAGTTCTCCTTGATAAAGGATACCATAACATCGTTCTTTGAGAGTGCATATGCTTCAAGGGCAAATTCGAAGAGGTTTTCGCGAAGGCAGGTGTCTCCTACCTTATTGATGCCTTCAGTGTTATTCGCTGCCTGAAATGCCTTCATGGCAGTGCTGTACTGCTTATCAGCAAGGCATTTCTCGCCTAATTCCGTAAGCTTGCCAACTTCATTCACGAGTGAGAGGACTTCAAATGCAGCATCCCATCTTCCCTTGGCAAGGCAATCCTGGCCTACCAAAAGCAGGCCCTCCCGGTTGTCAATCGCCTTAAAGGCCATGATGGATTCAACGACATGGCCGTCTTCCAGAGCAATAGTCCCCAGCTCGAGCAGCTTCTCTCTGTTGTCTGCAATGACATACGAGGCAATCGCTTCCTTCCGGTTGCCAACGCGCTCATACTCCTGGCCGACTTCAGATATCCTCTTCCGGTTCCCCGTCAGCACATAGCACTTTACAGCGTCTGACAGGCTTCCTCTCCTGCGGTACTCCTCTCCCAAGGTCTCGAGGACTGTAGACCGCACAGAGTCCGGAAACATCGCAAGGTTGATGTTGTCCACACCTCTCTTCAATAATGCCGGAAGGATTCGCTTAAAGCTGTCCGTGTTCTCCTTTCCGAAAAAGTCCTTATTGTCTTCTGCGATGGCGTTAACCATGCGCTGGATTATTTTTTCTTTGTCTACCATGGGGCACCTACTCTATTATCTCTACACCGATATCCTGGGAGGGCTGAGCCTGCCTGCGTCCTTGCTTTCCGACAATCCAGGGTGAGACAACTCCGGTGATAATCGTCATCACAATCATCTTTCCCTTCATGTCGTTGTTTACTCTTGCTCCCCAGATCACATTTGCATCCTCATCAAGGTTTTCTGTCACCAGATCTCCAACCTTGCTCACTTCTTCAAGGGTCATATCAGGGCCGCCTTCTATATGGATCAAGGCTCCTGTTGCGCCCTTGTAGCTGATGTCCAGCAAAGGATTGGAAAGCGCTCCTGTCACAGCTTCCTTGACCTTGTTTGTCGTGTCTGAGCTTCCAACTCCAATGGCTGCAACACCGCCTCCTTTCATGATTGCCTTGACATCCGCAAAGTCAAGGTTGACCAGAGAGGGGATGGCAATGGTTTCCACAATACCTTTGATCATTGTAGAGATCAGCTCGTTGGCAACTGCAAATGCCTGCTGGACCGGAAGGTTTCCTGCTATCTTGACCAGCCTATTATTATCTATAACAATAACAGTGTCTGCGTTTGCCCTCAGCTGCTCAAGCCCGAACTCTGCCTTATCGATCCTTGCCCGCTCAATGGAGAATGGCATGGTCACTGTCCCAATAACGATTGCATCGTTCTCCTTGGCAACCTTAGCGATAATAGGGGCTGATCCTGTTCCTGTGCCTCCTCCCATGCCTGCGCATACAAAAACCATGTCTGATCCTGAGAGCGCATTCTTTATCTCAGGCAAGGCCTCCTGGGCTGCATCAGCTCCCTTCTTTGGGAATCCTCCACAACCAAGGCCTCGGGTGATATCTTTTCCTAAAAGGAACTTCTTGTCAGCTTCAGTGATTTCCAAGTGCTGCTGGTCAGTGTTGCATGCGATGATCTCTGCGCCTCTGACCCCTTTCTTGTAAAGCCAGGAGACCATATTTGAGCCTCCTCCTCCGCAGCCTATAACTTTAATATTTGCGTGGCCTATGGTCTGGGGGTTTGGCATCGCCGCACTCTGCTTCTGGGCAGCGTTTACTATAAAATCCATCATGGTATCACCTGCTTTTTTACCTCATCTGAGGCTCTTTTTTAATTGGACAATAGCTTGGATTTGTAGTGACGCTAGTATTTAAATGTTACGATTTCGTATACTGGGAGAGATTTTTGTAATGAACGGTGGTAATGGTGTGTAAAATGGTAGTACTCAGAAAAGGTGACGATGGTTGGTGTTTTCAAGTTATAGTGTTTATTGTTGAGTAGTTATTTTTTGGGGGAGGTGGAAGGTGGATAGAGATGGTGCCATCATCTTGGACTATACGCAAATTCTGCATCACTTTGGCACACCAAAATGCCAGACGACGACGTTTTTACTGCGGCATCCCCCTTGTCGCTGCGCATTGTGATGAGAAGAGCCTCGCAAAGAGGCGGCAGCACTGATTTTCACCGCAGCTGAGATTCGCAAGCTTTATATAATCTGCAGGGTTTAGGCAGCCGGGGAGGTGGTCGTCATGACAGAAGATAGCATTGTTATCAGGTCAAGGATTAAGGATTATGCAAAGGTGGAAGACAAAGCCTTAAATGTCTCCGGGGACTTTGGGGATAAGCTGAACCAGAAAGTCATCGACCTCATCAAGGATGCGTGCAAGCGCGCAAAAGACAACGGAAGAAATACGGTTATGAGCAAGGATCTTTAGTCTTATAATGCTCCCATTTGCGGATTTTACGCTCAATGCTGCGGATCCGATCCCGGAAGCGCTTTTTATCCTGTGTGTTGGTTTTCAGCAGCCTGAAGCCTTTCTTGAGGTCTCTGAGGGTTGACTTCAGAGCGAGAATCTGGCTGTTGTAATTCCTGCTTTGCGGTTCGTTGATTTGGAACTCGTCCTTTGCTTCCCCCTGCTTCAGCGCCCCAGGATCATCCCTGGAGATTTGCGGGGCAGCCATTTCAGATTCAGGCAAAGCTTGCCTGCGACACGCATTCACTAAAGCTCGGAAGAGCCGGACTAGCCTTGGATTCGCAGGCTTTCTGAGAACTAGATATCCGTTCTGCTCGTTCTGCATCTTATCTCATAAACCCTTTTTTAGGAGGAGGCGGCATGCCTGATGGAGGAAGCGGGCCTGGCTGCGGGAGAGGAGGCAAGCCTGAAGGCATAAATGGCGGTTGCATGCGAACTTGCGGACTCTGCGGCATCGGCTGCCCCATTGGCTGCCTCTTCTGGAGCAGGTCAGCTACAGCTACAATGCCTTCTGCAATCTTCCTGTTCTGGTCAATAATGGTGTCCAGCTTTTCCAGGATCTGCTGATGAGAGTCATCAGGGCTCCCCTGGCCGGCATCCTCAGCAGCATCGCGAAACAAGGAATGAAGCGTGCGCAGCTCCTTTGTTAGGTTATCAAGAGAATCCTGAAGATCACGCTTCTGCCCTTTGAGAGGGATTTCTTCATACTCTTCCATCCAACCACCCCTTTTTAATCAGCCTTTGGGTTGATTGTTTATAAAGATTTCGATTTACGAATCGCAGCGCCTCACCCCTTAAGTAAACGCGAGATATATTTTTAAATGAAGGCGCATTTGCCTTTACAATGTTAACTGAAACAAACTTTTTTGCACAGGAAAAAGTCAAATCTGCCAGACACTTTGCTGAGCTCATCGGGGCAATCTATGGAGAATAAAAACTGCATGAATTTTTAGGGACTTATTGTTACCTTCGGAACCTGGATAATCTGAATGATAATGGAGGAGGCAATGCGGAGGTTAAATCTCAATTAGAGGCTGAAATAAATAAACTGCATGGCCTTAATGGCACGGGAGGATCGTCTTCTTTTTTTGGAAGATTGTCTGATTTGTATGGCCACGGAATACTGGAGTATTTTATAGCAAGTGTTGAGGGATTCTTGATAGATAATGAGATGATGAGAAACAGAGCTCCATTAAGCTGCTCAGAGCTTAAAGAAAGAAATAAAAAAGCATTCTTGCCTGGATTTCAGATTACATCTTTAATTCTTTTTGGAAGAGAATTAGAATCCGGAGAGGAATTTGAGCGTATGGGTGACACATACCTGAGATACGATGCGCTTGTTGATATTGCAGAAGATTTCCCGCATCACCTTTACTTATTTCCGAGAGAAGAGTTATCGCAATTCTCTGCTCATGGAGTTTTAAAGGTACGACCTTTTTACGAATCCTGCAAGAGAAACGCGCTTCGTGCAATTCTAGGAAATTCTATGGGAATATTCCATACGAATACGCCTTTGTGGTTTAAGACTGCTTTCTCGGCATATTTTTCGTCAAGATATTTTAAACTTGCAAACCACGAAGTGGATTACAAACCTGAAGTATACATCAGTCTCTAGAACTCTGGTTTGCGTTTAGGAGCACTGAGCATCAATATTCAGGCATCCCGCCCGGAGGCATAGCTGGCGGGCCGCTGTCTTTTGAGCCTGAGGAGATCACGTCATCGATCCTGAGGATCATGATGGCAACCTCTGAGGCTGAGCTGATCGCCTGTGTCTTGATCTTGAGCGGCTCAATGACTCCTTTCTTCCATGCATCCATCACCTTGCCCGTATAGACATCAATGCCTGCCCACTTCTGCTTTTTGTCATGGGCTGATTTAAGCTCGGTCATGACATCTATGGGATCAAGGCCTGCGTTCTCTGCAAGCGTCCTTGGAATGACTTCCAGGGATTCTGCAAAGGCGCGGACTGCAAGCTGCTCTCTTCCGGAAAGCGAGTCTGCGTACTTGAAGAGCTCCTTTGCAACCTCCAATTCAGGGGCTCCTGCTCCTGCAACGACTTTCCCAACCTTCAGGGCAGCAATAATGTCGCCAATTGCGTCTGTCACAGCCCGCTTCATCTCATCAACAACATGATCTGTCCCCCCTCTCACAAGGACGGTAACGGATTTTGGATTCTTGCATTCCCGCACATAGGTCATATCCTCATCGCCGATCCTGATCTCTTCAACAATCCCTGCTTTTCCGAGATCCGAAGAGCTGAGGTCATCAAGGTTGGAGCCGATCTTTGCTCCGGTCGCCCTGGCCAGCGCTTCCATATCCGACTTCTTGATCCTCCTTGCAGCATAGACTCCTGCTTTTGCAAAGTAGTGCTGGGCAAGGTCATCGATGCCTTTTTGGCAGAACACGACATTTGCGCCTGTCTTCAGCACCTTATCGACCATGTTCCTGAGGATCTTTTCCTCCTGGTCAAGAAACGCCTGCATCTGGCTTGGATCGTTGATCTGTATCTTTGCGTCAATCTCTGTGTTCTTGATCTCGATAGCAAGGTCAAGCAGCGCAATCTTTGCATTCCTGACTTGCCGGGGCATGCCTGAATGGACCCGTTCCTTGTCAAGGATGATGCCCTGCACAAGCTCTGCATCATGGAGCGAACCCCCTACTTTTTTCTCAATCTTGATGTTTTCTTTATCAATAGCAAGATCTCCAGCCTGTTTTTCAAGAACGCTAAGAACTGCCTTAACTGCGATGTCTGAAAGCTTATCACGGGCCCCCTCTGCGCCTTTTCCTGTCATAGCAGTTTCTGCAATCAGCTTGAGTATCCTCGTATCTGCCTCTGAGACCGGCTCTGCAATGGACTCTAAAGCCTGGAGCGCCTTTTCTGCAGCTAGGCGGTAGCCTCGTGCAATCACTGTAGGATGGACATTGCTCTCAAGAAGATCTTCAGCCTTCTTCAAAAGCTCTCCTGCAATGACCACAGCTGTGGTTGTTCCGTCTCCGATCTCATTTTCCTGTGTCTTGGCGATCTCAACAAGCATCTTGGCAGCAGGATGCTCGATAGACATCTCTTCAAGAATCGTAACCCCGTCATTCGTTACAACAACGTCCCCCAAAGAATCAACAAGCATCTTGTCCATGCCTTTTGGGCCTAAGGTTGTCCTGACAGTCTCTGCAACAAGCTTTGCAGCCATGATATTGTTTTTCTGGGCAGACCTGCCTGTGCTCCGCTGGCTTCCCTCAGGAAGGATAAAGATCGGTTGTATCTGATTTGCCATAAAAACCTCCTAAAGTGTTTTTTCCTGGAAAAGGGAATTGAAAACTATTTAAAAAGGTTGTGGAAGGCGGGTGGCATTGAAAAGTTGCTCACTTCGTTCGGCAATGCCAGGTTCGCCTCCTTCATAGCTTCATGGGAAGCGACATTTCCCGTATGGTGCTAAAAAGAGCCATGCTCTTTTGGCACACCAAACCGCCAGAAGGCGTTTTGGTTGAGCACCCCCTTTGTCGCTGTTCTGTGTTTTGAATAGAAGGCTCACAAAGGGCATTGCATGACTTTTCAATGGCACCGGAAGGCACGGCTTATAGATGCAGATACGAACAATTCCAATACTTTTATAAAATAACCCTTATTTCAGCGAGAAATGCGCATTGAGACTTTTGGTATTGGCAATTTTCGGGTGCTGACTCTCCAAGATGGAGATCCGGATGAACCTCCGCTGGAGGCTTATGAGCATATCAACAGGGTTTTCGGGGATGCCAAAAAGGGTTCATTGATTATCGAGCTCAATACTAATGGATATTATGTTATGCCTTCCCAAGAAAAGAGCCTTAAACCTTATTCCGACCCTGCCAACCGGTTTGATTCGGTTAAGGACAGTGTAACTGCAATGCTACGGGACACTCATAGGCGGGGAGTATCGCTTATTGCTATAGTTTTGGATCACGAGGTTGACCATCTGGATATCAGGCTTGGCGGCCTTTACTATCCTGCTTTTGGAGGAGTCTCCCCTTGTAAATCTCCGGCTTATAAGGCTTGAGCCTGACTATAGGCATCTTCAGCTTTTTCTCAGCAATAAATGCTTTAAGCTCATCCACAAAAGCCTCCTGGTCATAGCCTAAGCAAATGATATCCGGCTTTTGCTCCTCAATCACCTTCATCTTTGAGCCATGATGGCCAAGAACTGCATCGACATATTTGGAAACCTGCCTTAACCTGTCCTGTTCTGAATGGTGAGGGAAGATGCCTTTGACTCTCTTCACGGTTTCATCCCTTGCTACAACTGCAACCACCCTGCCATGCTTTGCGGCTTCTCTGAATACGTACTCATGGCCAGGATGCAGGTGGTCAAATGTTCCAAAGATCAGGACTTTCATGGGCTGCTGGAAAATCGGCTCCATCCAAAAAACCTCCTTTCAGTCGGGTTGCCATCCAGGTCGGCTGCGCAATTAAGGGAGACAACCGACATTTCCCGGATGGAGCCTCCCCTTTGTCGGTGTACTGATCTGAGTTCAGAGCCTCGCAAATTGATGGCAACCTTCATTTTTTGGATGGAGCCCGGAAAACCATATCCATTATAAACCTGGCGATTATCTAGGAAGCATGCGAACC
Source organism: Candidatus Nanoarchaeia archaeon (assembly GCA_035290625.1). NCBI lineage: Archaea > Nanobdellati > Nanobdellota > Candidatus Nanoarchaeia > Candidatus Nanoarchaeia archaeon. Next base: position 7,253 of record DATDTY010000075.1, on the reverse strand, counting down.
TTGATACTAGCATCTCTGCTCGGAGCCCTGATCCCATTGCTTACTCTGTTCTTCAGCTTTGAGCACGTTTTATATGATACCTCATTTTACCAGGATGAATTCAGTTCCTACGATGCTTATGCCCCTGTTCCTGATGCAGACAGGCATATCCAGGAATTGCTTGAGTTCTACGGGAGCGGAAAGCAACACAGCCTCCCATTATCGCCTGAAGAAGAAGAGCATATTAAGGATGTCAAGGAAGTCCTTGGCAGGGCCCATGTTGCATTCCAGAGCCTGGCTCTTCTTGGCTTGTTGGTTGCTGTAGCGATCCTCCTTAGGATCAGAGGGTATGGCCCGTATATGTTAAGATGCTTCAGGAGTGTGCTGTTTGCTGCCGGGATTGCTTCTGCCGGAATCCTCCTTATGCTCCTTGCAGGCATGGGGTTTTTCCAGATGTCTTTTGCAGGCATGCATCAGGTCTTTTTCCTGGATGGCACATGGGTCTTTCCACAGGACAGCCTGCTGATCCGGCTCTTTCCGCAGCAGTTTTTTATTGATTTCGCAAAAGAAGCAGTGGCCACATATGTCCTTATCATGATGGCTATGGGGATCATGGCATGGTTTTTGTTGTATGCCCAGCCACTCATTCATCAAACTAAAGGAGTAAAAACAGGGGTAAGTGCCACCAGAAGATTTAAATAATAGTTTAGTATTAGAGAATAACAACAAAACGGAGGTGGGTTTGTTGTTTGCATTGCATTTGCGTGACTTACGTTGGATTCTCATCCTTATGATTATTAGTCTTGCTGCCTGCGCTCCAAGCCAGGGGCCTTTCACTGTGATCAATCCTGAAGACATCAAGGCAGAGCCTGTTGAGCCGGCGATGGTGATTCCGGAAGATGAAGTGCCGAAAATCGAGGAGATCACCCAGAAGACCGACGAGGTTCCTCAGCCAAGCGGGCAAAGCATGACATTTACAGAAGGGGATCTTGTCAAGGTTGATTTCAAGGCAACTGATCCAGATGGAGATCCTTTAACCATCACCTTCAGCAAACCGCTTAATGAGAAAGGAGAATGGCAAACAAAGGAAGGGGATGCGGGCTCTTATCCTGTAACCATAACTGTGTCAGATTCAAAAACGTCTGTGACAAAAGAACTTCTTGTCGTCGTTGAGTCCAAGAACCATGCGCCTGTGATAGCGGCAATCAGCCCGATAACTGTAAGCGAGGGCGAGACCATCACTCTGGCTCCTGAAGTGAGCGATGAGGATGGGGATGAGGTCAGCATCAGCTATGGAGGATTCATGACGGGCAGCGAGTATAAGACGACGTTCAAGGATGCAGGAAAATACTCAGTAACGATTTCGGCAAGCGATGGAAAAGCAACTGCAACCCAGAATGTGGAGATCGCTGTGCTTGATGTGAACCGGGCTCCAATACTGGAGTCTCTGCAGGATATCATACTGACAGAAGGCGAGACTGTTGTGGTAGCTGCAGTAGCAGCAGACCCTGATAATGACGAAGTCACAATCAGCTATTCAAATCCACTGAACGAAAGAGGAGAATGGAGGACAGTCGAAGGTGATGCAGGGAAGTATAGAGTGACGGTTGTTGCATCAGATAATTCACTTGAGGCTTCAAAGTCATTCTTTGTGGTTGTTGAGCCGCTGAACCAGCCGCCAGTCATCGAGAGCATCAGCATCACAGTCAGGCCTTTAGATGCCAGTGTATCAATTGGGGAAAACCGTGCTGATATGACCCTGGACAACGCAGATGACACAAAGACCATCGTGCTTGAGGTTCAGGCAACGGATCCTAACAAGGATACTGTTTCTGTTTCGTATGGCGGCTTTATGGACAGCGATGAGGGGACAGTTGGGTGGGATGACGCAGGAGAACAAAAGGTGTTCATCACTGCATCAGATGGAAAAAGAGAAGCAAAGCAGACTGTGACCCTTATGATCAATCGTGCGCCGCAGCTTGTGATAGGCTGAAATCCAGCGATGCTTTGGTGCCGGCTCCGTGAAAATCTTCGGAGTGCTGTCCCATAAGGTTTAAAAAGAGCGTGCACATTAGATGGATGAAATGCCGGGCATCAACACAGAACTGCTCAGGGAGCACTTCACAAAACAGATCCTCAGAGAAGAGTCTGAGAGAGTTAAGGAACCAACGCATGAGCTTTCTACAGCAGGCAAACTGCAGATCAGGCGTGAAAAAGGGACGCTTGAGAGGGTTCAGCCCAAAGCCATAAGCCGAGGCCAGGCCGGAAAGCGCGTTCCTTCAGGGATCCTCGGGCTTGATGAAGCTATGCAGGGCGGATTTATCAAGAATTCAAGTGTGCTTATAGGAGGAGGGGCTGGGACAGGAAAAAGCATCCTCTGCATGCAATACCTTGTTGAAGGGATCAAGAGGTTCAATGAGCCGGGAGTTTTTATCTCCTTTGAGCAGCAGGAGCAGCAGATCCTGGAGGACTTCGCAGAATTTCCCTGGGATCTCCGGAGGTACATTGAGGACAAGAAGCTCGTCATCTTAAGCTATGCGCCTGAGCAGGTAGAGAAAGTGCTGCAGGCAGGGGGCGGCACAGTCAGGGACACGATTGATTCTATCGGCGCAAAGCGGCTCGTGGTTGACTCTTTGACAGCATACACGCTTCTTCATGAGAATGACCTCCAGAAGAGAAAGGCGGTTTTCAAGCTGTTTGATGCAGCTGCAAAATGGGGGGTGACTGCCTTGATGACAACCGAGCAGGAGGCTGACCCTGACAAGCACCAGAGCACAGTCATTGAATTTGAGGTTGGAACCGTTGTCCTGCTTTACAACATCCGGAAAGGAGATATCAGGGAGAGGTCATTGGAGATCTTCAAGATGAGGGCGACGAAGCATGCTGCAAAGATTTTCCCGATGACCATTAGTGATGAAGGGATTAAGATATTTCCTGATGAGGCTGTGTTCTAGAGCAGAGCGGCCAAAACGAATAGAGCCCTTACGTTAATTACAAAGAGCTTCATCACGTTCTAATGAGCCCCTTCTGCCGAAGTCTTTAAATACAATTGATTGTACCTGGAGATCATGAAGCTTATAGCCCAGGGCGCGGAGGCGAAGCTGTACAAAGATGGAAAATCGCTCATCAAATATCGGGCTCCGAAGGAGTATCGGATTCCGGAGATAGACGGCAGGCTAAGGAAAAGCCGGACAAGGAGAGAAGCAAAAATCCTCCAAAAGCTTGCTGAGCTGGATTTTCCAAGCCCGCGAATTGCGGAATCCGATGATGAGAAGATTGTGATGGGGTATATTGATGGGAAGAAGCTCAGCTCAATTCTTGAAAAGACTGACTACAGGAAAGTCTCGCGGGAACTTGGACGCAAGATCAGGATTCTGCATGACAACCACATCATCCACGGAGACCTTACTACATCGAATTTCATCCTCAAGGATCAGGCCTATTTTGTTGATTTTGGATTGGGTTTCTTTTCTTTGAAAACAGAAGACAAAGCTGTTGACCTCCATCTCCTCAGGCAGGCATTGGAGGCAAAGCATCATACGATAGGGGAGGCATGCTTCAGAGAGGTCCTGAAAGGGTATCATGACAGGACAGTTGAGAAACGGCTTGAGATCGTTGAGAGGCGGGGGAGGTATAAGAGCCGGGTTTAGATTTGATTTAAGAATTCATCCCTGTCTATCCGAAGATCGTGTTTTATTATCTTGTTCGATGATCACTGTAAATTTGCCTGTCATGCGGTTCTTGAATGCAGCATTCGTTATAATGGTTTCGCTGGCATATGCCTTAGTTATAATTGATAGTTGCATCTAGAATTTTGAAAAGAGTTATAAATGAGCATTCTCTTAATTACTAGTTATGGCATGTAAGAGAAAGAGTTTCTTCGTTGCTGGATCTTTGCTCATCATCTTGTCTATTACTCTCTCTTCGTATGGCTTTTATACTTATTCGGAGATTGAATATTGGCATGGACAAGAAGAGATATGGTTCTCAAATTGGGAGCAAAATATAAGACTTCAAAATAGTGCGCAGACTAATCTAGATATGGCTAGTCTAATTCAAGAAATAACCTCCCTCAGTCCAAAAATAGAGCAGTATAAGAACGAAGCTAATAACGATTTAAGACGGTCTATCATTCATAGATATAGGATGGTCTATCACAAAGATCCTCCTATGCAATTTATTTCAGACTTATCGGAGATGAATTTCAAAGAATTAGAGAAGGTCAATAATGAATACGCTGAAGTTAGTAGAAAGCAACAAAACGTCATTGCTGATAGGATAAACGAACTGAATCCTAGATTCGGATGGATGACCTATCTCTCAATACTCGTTAATATTACCGGCCTCCTCCTAGTGTTATTTGCAGATGTCGGTAATCATTAGAGAATGGAAAGAAAACATATTTAAACCGCATTCAGTATAACTTCTTCTATGAAACCTGAGCGAAGCAAGGGGACGAGAGATTTCCTTCCCCAAGAGCAGATTGCGCGGAATGGGATCATAAGGCTACTGACAGCGCTTTTTGAGCGGTATGGCTTTGCTCCTCTTGAGACTCCGATAACCGAGCGCTGGGATGTACTGGCTTCTAAATATGCAGGCGGCGCAGAGATTCTGAAGGAGACGTTCCGCTTCAAGGATCAGGGCGGCAGAGAGCTTGGATTGAGATATGACCTCACTGTCCCTTTGGCTCGTGTTGTTGCAATGAACCCCCAGCTCAAAATGCCGTTCAAGCGCTACCAAATTGGGCCTGTATTCAGGGATGGGCCTGTGGGATTGGGAAGGTATAGGGAATTCGTCCAGTGCGATGCGGATATTGTGGGATGCAGCAAGCTTACTGCTGATGCAGAGCTTATCTGCCTTGCTGATGCTGCATTCAGGGAGCTTGGATTGAAAGCGGTGATACGCATCAACAACAGGAAGCTGCTCAATGAGGTTTTGGCAAGCTTCGGGGTTCCTGAGGCAAAAATGGAGCAGACGATCCTCAGCATCGATAAGCTTGAGAAGCTTGGCTGGGAGGCAGTCCGGAAGGAATTGAAGCTCGGAGCAGAGACCGTCGGAAAGATCAAGGAGTTTCTTGACATGCAGAAATCCCCAAATAAGGATAAGATGGAGACTCTCCAGGCGATGCTGCCGGGCTCTCAGGGATTGGCAGAAATAAGAGAGGTCTTTTCGATACTGGAAGGGCAGAAGGTTAGGGCAGATTTTGACATCAGCCTTGCCCGGGGCATCAGCTATTATACAGGCACGATCATTGAGGTCGTGCTTATGGATTCAAAGATTACTTCTTCTGTGTGCGGCGGCGGGAGATATGATTCAATGATCGGCTCATTTATGGGCAAGGGGGCTGTGCCTGCTGTCGGAATCAGTTTTGGCCTAGACAGAATTTATGATTGCCTTGAGAAAAAGGAAAAGAAGTCTGTTGCTGATGTGTATGTCATACCGATAGGAGCGTTTGACCCAGCGTTTAGCGCCTGCCGCGAACTCAGGAAGAACGGGGTTAATGCAGATATCGACCTTTCTGGAAGAGGGCCTTCCAAGAATCTCAATTATGCGTCCAGTCTTGGCATCCCGTATGTGATCTTCCTTGGAGAAGAGGAAGTGAGGAAGAGCAAGGTCAAGCTCAGAGATATGACAACAGGAAAAGAGATGGCGGTGAGCCTGAATGAAGCAATCCAGATACTCGGCAAGCAACTGCATCAGTGAGGGAAGAGAGAAGATAGATCCTTTTGTCTTCTTTACAACTACCTATCTCTGCTCCACGCCCTATCAGCTTATGCCGCCGAAGCTTGCCAGGCGGGCTGAGCGTTTGTACCACCATATGCAGAGATGCCTCTTTCATAAGGAAATGCATGAGAGCTTGCTGGAGATGATTCTTCAAGATCCTGGCCATGCAGACGAAGCTCAGAGGTACAGAGAGAATATAACGATCATAGACTCCGGATGCGGTGCTTTGCTGAGGGGGGCGAATAATTAATCTGCCTTTGTCAGTATCTCGGTTTTTTCTCCAACAATCAGCGTATGCTCAGCCTGGCTCACCATGCCTCCGGAGCGCTCGACAAGGGGTGGAAATTCCTGGAGGATGCCAAGTTCTTTAAATTGCTTTAACGCAAAGTTCACCTGCGCCTCTGACCACTTGCTGAGGAGCCAGTTCTTTGCAAACGGCAAGCCATTCCAAGTCTGGATTTTAGCCTGGATATCCCGCACAAAGCCGAGGCGCACGTTTTTTGGCTGGCTGATCATGAAGAGGTTGGGAAACCCCTTCTCATGGATAAGGCCTGAGCCTGTTGTTGCAAAAGGCTCGACGGCAATGATCTGGCCTTCTTGCAGTGATTCCTGATCTCCGTTGTTGTAATTCGGAACTGTTGGATGCGTGTGAATCTGGTATTCTGCCAAGCCATGGCCTGAAAGGTTTCTGATCGGCTGAAATCCCATTCCTGTGATGGCATCTTGGATGGCTTTGCCGATCTCCGTGAGCTTAACACCCGGCTTAACAATCCTAAGGCTATCAGTGAGAGCCTTTTCCGCTGCTTTAATCAGGTCTGAGTACTTGCCGCTGAGGTCAACAGTTACAGCAGTGTCTCCGATGCAGCCGTCAATATGGGTGCCAACATCAAGGCAGACAAGCTGGCCTGCAAATACCTGTTTGTCGTCAAAGCCTGGATAGTAATGCGCAGCAATTTCATTGCAGCTCATCTGGACAGGGAATGCGAGCTGCGCTCCCGAGGCTGCAACCTTCTCCTCAATCCTCTTTGTGGTTTCGAGGAGAGACTCTCCTTTCTTAATCTGCTTTTTTCCGTATTCGCGGATCTCGGCTGCAATCCTGCCAGCCTTTCTCCATTTGGCGATGTCTTCCATACTCTGCGAGAGGCGGCGGAGCTTTTTAAGGCTTGCGGGAAGCTGTTGGCTGAGCAGAAACTGGAGCCATGGCCAAACTGGCAAGGGCGTGTTAAGCAAGCTTGTTACCAACTTGTTAGGATTTTGGTGATGGCTCGCCCGGGTTGCCGCCGGGTTCGGCTGCGCTGTTTCTGCTGTGAACCGACATATCCTCCGATGGGACGACCCCCTTGTCGGTGTTAATGTCTTGCTTCAAAGCCTCACAAAAAAGGCGGCAACCTTTCTTGAGAGCCAATGACGGGCTCTGTCCTGAATGGAGGTTGCCGCCAATTTCGCGAGACTCAATCAAGCGAGACATCAGCAGCGGAGGGGGGTGTCCCTTACGGGCGAGGTGCCGCTCTTAGCTGAAAACAGCAAGAGCCGAGCTCGCGGCAACCCGA
>DATDTY010000074.1 GCA_035290625.1 Candidatus Nanoarchaeia archaeon | reverse complement strand
CCTCACCTCCCATCATTTGATCCATGAGCTCATGCGCGTCGCCAGGGTGCATCTGCTCCATGGCGTAATCTCCGATCTCCTCAAGCTGGTCATCTGTGAGCTCGCTGCAGGATATCTTCGACTCGATAAGGGTTTTAGCCTCGGAGAAATCCTCATGGGCTGAGCCAATGAATCCTCCTAAAGCCAAAAATGCCAAAAACAATGCCATCCAAACAATGCTGATCTTTATAGCTTTCATCACTTCACCTCCATGTGAAGACGCGCTCTTCTTCTTTTGGTATGCTTCTCATCTTTATGGTAAACTCTGAATCTGAAGGCACGCTAACATCGAATATGATCTCCCCATTTGCATGATGCCCAGATAGTTTTGGGGCAGCACTCGGCTGAATCTTTCTTCCATCATACTCCAGTATCGTGATTTCCCTGAGATCAAACTGGCTCAAATCAACTGAGTGAGTGTTGGCAGTTACCAGCACTTTCAGCTGCTTCCCTCCTTTCACTGGCGTAAGGTCAATGGAAACATCACCCTGATCTGTGCTGCCTGAGCCTATTGTTGCAAATCCATTCACCTGTGCAAATCCATCAGGCTGGTTCACTGAATCCTGCTGTGTATTTCTCAGGGTTATGCTTCCTGGACTGCCCATAACCGCAAACAGCGCATATATAAGCGTTGCTGCTGCCAGGAGCAATGCTGCGTAAAGGATGACCTGTTCCTTGTTCAGGCTCATTTTATTATCCTCCTTTTTATGAGGAGAAAGATTCCAGCAGCCGCCAAAGCCCCTCCGAAAATCCAAAAATAGAGCGAAAATCGCTGAAGGGCCTGGAACGGAATGCCTGCGATGAGAAGGCCTGAGTTTACAAGCAGCAGATTCCTTGAGATGCATTTTCTGGTGTAGTACATCCAGAACGCCAGAGCAAGAAGTATCACTGCGGCAGTCCAGAGTGGTACTGCAACTTTTGTCAGGAACAGCAGAGGCATGCCAACTACCGTGATGCCTATCATCCCAAGAAGCGCAATGATGCCCAGGCAAACGCTGTGGCAGACCTGCCATGACCCAAGAATGCTTGCCGCTCCGGAAACTGTTCCGGTTGCTCCGACGATTTTCTCTTTGAGGTCTTTCATACCCTTCTCATGACCTATATTTCATATCAAATTCCCTATCACTTCATATCCAATCCTTCATATCTCATTCAGCATCCTCTGTTCTAATGGCAGCACCCCTTCATGTCTTTGTGATGCTCCTTTTCCTGCTCTTTGAACTCCTTCCTGCAAGACTCTGAGCAAAACCAATTGCCTCCATCCATCAGCCCCTTGCCTTCTTCTTTCTTCATCCCGCAGACAGGATCCTTTTTCTTAAATAGCCCAAACATGAGCCACCTCCAGGCATTGCCTTTTGTTTGACTGTCATTTTTACTTTTATATTCCATCTACTACAGCCTTAAGCTTCATCTCAGCTTCCTGAGCTATCTTCATAAGCTTTGGATTCTCAATCATGCTCATCGCTGCTGTCGGCAGCACTGCAGAAACATAGACCTTGCCCTGTTTTTCATACACAATGACGTTGCAGGGCATCATCAGGCCGATCTCCTGCTCAGATTTCAGGGCTTCATATGCGAATGGCGGGTTGCATGCTCCCAAGATGATGTAGTTGCCAAACTCAACTCCAAGCTTTTTCTTCAATGTTTCCTTGACATCTATCTCTGTCAAAACACCGAAGCCCTGCTTCTGCAGCTCTTCACGAGCACGTTTGACTGCTGCCTGATACGCTATCCCCAGTTTCTTCCTGTAACCATAGCGGGTTGTTATGCTTGCTGTCTCCATCGTACTCCCCTGCATTTGCAGTAGTGCCTGTAATACTGATCCACGTGCTTGTCAATCAATTTGAGGATCGGGACAATATACCTCTTGTCCAGCGAGTAGACCATCGCCTTGCCCTGGCGTTTAACGCTCACAAATCCACGCTCGCGCAGCGCCTTGAGGTTATGGCTGACCCTGCTCTGCTCGAAGCCAAGCCCCTGGCTGAGCTCATTCACTCTCTTCGGCCCCTTGCTGAGCAGATTGATGATCTCAAGCTTGCTCTTGTCAGCAAGAGTCCGGAAAAATGTTTCATATGACTTGCAAATCATATGAATGTTGAATCATGCTCGGTATTTAAAGCTTATGAATCTGGAATTCAGGCTGCCGCCGGCTCTTCACGTCTTCAGCGAAGAGCGGCACCACCCCTGATGGGGCATCCCCCTCCGCTTGTGATGATCTTTGCTTATTGAGCCTCGCAAAATTGGCGGCAGCCCGTATGATCCTTTACCACTCCTTGCAGCAGTCGACAATCTTCTTTACCATTGCCGAGAATCCCCTCATCATGCGGTTTGAGCCCCGCTCCTCGGGCTTTTTGGAATCCTCAAGCTTCTGGACCCCAATCATCTTGAGGTTGATTGCGAAGAAGAGGGAGTAAAGATCAAAGGCTGATGCGAAGTACGACTCAGCCTCCTTCCTGTCCTTGGAAAGCTCTTTGGTGCCGACCTCGATCAGGCGCATGCTTGCTGCGAGCAGGTGCTTGCTGATGCACCATTCCTCGCCTTCAGGCTTTGTGACCATCTTCTTGAGAAGCCTGATGCGCAGCTCACGAACTGACTGGAGCATGTCAATATATTTCTGGTTGCTGGTCTTCATGGCTGTGAAATAGAAGTGCTCCTCAAGGCTTATGAGGTTCATCAGTGCGATGCTGAGGTCTTCATCCTTTGAGAGATCAAGCTGGCCTTTCCTTACCTCCTGGGCTTTGGTGAGCCATTGCTGTACTTCGTCCTGCGCCATCAGCTTACCACTCCCAAAACCAGGGCTGCTATCACAAGGAGCAGCAGGGTAAGCGCAATCCCTTGGAAAGGAAGCATCCTGCCGCGCCATGCAGCAATCCTCCTGCTCAGCAAGGGCGTGATGCAAACAATAGCTCCGCCCAAGAGGCTTCCAGCAAAGAAGAGATTTATGAGATACGTCCTGTTCAGCAAGGAGCCGTAATCACCAGAAAAAGAAATAAGCAGTGGATAAAAGCCAGGCATCAGGGGAAGGATTGGCAGCACTGTTGCAATGTATGAAACAAGGATTAGCACAATCTTCTGGAATGGAATAAACTTTTTTTTAAGAAGATTCGAAACCCACCACCCTGTGGAAACCCCAAATGCTCCTATGAACAGGCCTACGACTGATGTGCTGACGCCCATATAGGCAGCTCCCCCTGCTGCCGCAGCTGCCCCTACTGTGCATAAGGGGCAGTGCGCATGGATACTCTTGGCCAAGAGGGCAAGGCTGGGGAGCAGGACAAGGCTCTTGCGAAAGCCCATCTCAGATCCTCATAAACTCTGTCGTGGAGCCGTCTTTATGGATCGCATAGACAACAAAGGGCTCTCTTTTGGATCCTGGCATCCCTGGCGCTCCTGACGGCATCCCCGGCAGGGCTATCCCTGCAATTTCAGGCTTTTCTGCAATGAGCTTTTCAACAGCTTCATAAGGAACATGGCCTTCCACAAAATAGCCGTCAATAATTCCCGTATGGCAGCTCCTCATCTGATCTGGAACTCCATATTCATCCTTTACCTGGGATATATCATCTACTGAGGTTACGGCGACATCAAAGTGTTTCTTCATGTATTTCGAATACAGGCCGCAGCAGCCGCACTGCTCTGACATGACTATCTTAAACTGGCTTTGGCTCTTGGACTGGCTTGCTACAGTATACCCCGCATTGCTGCAGCCTGCCAGCAGCAACGCAGCTGCGATAAACACCACGAATCCCGTCATAAATCGTTTCATAAGTATCACCCTTATGGCTCTGTCCTGAATCTCTCCCGGGTTGCCGCGAGCTCGGCTCTTGCAGTTTTCAGCTAAGAGCGGCACCTCGCCCGTAGGTGCTAAAAAGAGCTACGCTCTTTTGGCACACCAAAACGCCCGATGGCGTTTTGATTGGGGCAACTCCCTCCGCTTGTGATGATATTTGCTTATTGAGCCTCGCGAAATTGGCGGCAACCTTCATTCAGGACAGAGCCCTTGCTTAGGAAGAGACTGAAACACCTTATCTAACTAATGATGAAACTAGTTTCATCTCAGCACGATGATGTTGGTCATGCCTCTGCGCTTCCGCTCAAGAACCTCTTTTTGTTCCATCCTGTCAAGAAGCCGGGTGAGCTTGACCTTGGAGAGCTGGGTCTCCTTGAGGATGTCGGATTGGTAGAGAGATCCTTGATGGCTCTTCAGGAGGTCGTACACCTGCTTTTCCTGCTCATCAAGCTTTGGAAAGGCTTTGCGCTCTGCCAGCGGCTTGAGCAAAAGGAATGCTCCTGCTGCAAGACTGAGAAAACTCAGGCTGAATGCAACGATCAGCAGCCAGGAGGTGTTGCTCTTATGCACCGGGCAGCTGCTCATGTCCATGCTGCTTGAGCTCACCACGGAACAGAGGAATGCAGACTGCTCGTCCAGATTGGCTTTGATCAGGGATAATAAGACGACAAGCAGCACTGAGACTCCTATCAGAACTATGCCAATAAGCTTTATGGTTGATTCCTTTGCCATACCCTAAGGCGCTTTTTCGTGTATTTATATTTTTTATGTTTCTTGGCTGCGTTCGAAATGAAGGTGAGCGCCCCTTTGTGAGCCACTAAACAAAGAACACCCCAGCGACAAGGGGGTTGTCCCATTCGGGGATATGTCGCTCTGCTAGACTATATGCGCGTGGCGAACCTGGCGCTCACCCGAGCTGTGCGAGATGTTGAACGCAGCCTATCATTCTTCGTCCTTGCCGCAAACATACGCAAATGTTGGGAATACATTGAGCCAGACAGTCCTTGTCTCTTTGACATCGCTGAAATACTCGTGGAGCAGCTTTGAGAACCTCCTTCCCTTACGAAGCATGTGCCAGGGCTTATATGCAATGGTAATAAATCTGCCGCCAGGGTTGAGAGAATCAGATGTTTCTTTCAGGATCCTGGCCTGGAGGCTCTCCTCAAAATTTGACCAGGGGAGGGAAGAGATAATGGCATCAACTCCTGTGAGGCCAAAACGACCGAGGTAGGAGCCTATTTGATCTGCTGAGTCGTTGTAGACAGGGATGCAAGGATACTTCCTTACCAGCATTCCGTAAAACTCCTTATTTTTCTCGATGCAGAAAAAAAGAGTATTGACATCCATCCTCTCAAGAATCCCTTCTGTAAAGGCGCCTGTGCCGGGGCCGAACTCCACAATACTCTCGAGCTGTGAAAAGTCAACCTGCCTAAGGATGAGATCTGCAACATATTTTGACGAAGGGAGCGGAGATCCTACGCCTGCGTAATCCTCTAAGAATTGCCTGGTAAATAAGTACATAATGGATGAGAAATCCCCTTCTTTTTATAAAACTAATTCGTCGCAGCGCAGCCTGGTGGGGTCATCTCTCCATAGAAAACACAATATCCCTTCCCTTGATGCTCTCCTTCTCAGAGATGCCCAGCTCCTTTGCTTCAGGAGCGATGGCAAGCTCAGAAGCGCCGACCTTTTCCCTGATATGGCTTGTCCAGGGCTCGAGCAGCTTCGCGAGATCACGGTCAACCTGAATATGAACTTTGATCCTGTCTGACTTCTTCAAGCCTTGCTGCTTCCTCATCTGCTGGACCCTTCGCGCAATCTCGCGGGAAAAGCCTTCAGCCATCAGCTCATTGTCAAGCTCACGGTGGACATACACCGAGCCTCTCCCAAAGGGGCCTTCCTTCAGGTGAATGGGGATTTCCTTGTCCACAATTAAGTGTTCTCTGACGATGCTGACCTTCTTCCCATCAATCAGCAACTCGTGCTTGCCGTCTTTTTCGATGTGCGAAAGCACAGCATCAGCAGACTCTGTGGAGAGCCTTGATATGATCTTCGGCAGCAGGACCCCATAATCAGGCCCGAGCTTCTTATAGTCAATCCTCACCCTGGTTTTCAGCCCAGCAAGATGCTCCTTTACCGAGATCTCCTTCATGTTTGTCTGTTTCCTGATGATCTTCTCATACTTCTTGACAATCTCATGCACGCGCATCTCAGGTGTGATTATGATTGCTTCTTTCAACGGCCATCTCACCCCGTAGCCCACCTTTTCCCGGACATTCAGGAGAGCCTGTATCAGCTCGAACACAAGCTCCATGTCTTTCTCCAGATCAGGAGCACGATGGCCTGATCCTGGGATCCTCTCAAGATGCACAGAGTCCAGCAGGCCATTTGCCTTTCCCAGCTCTCTATATATCTTCTCAGCAATAAATGGCGCAACCGGAGCAAGCAGTTTCACGAGGTTAAGAAGAATGGTGTACAGCACAAACAAGGGAGCCTCATCTCCGTCGTCTACGCGGTCGCGGATGAGCTGGATATATCCCCTGCTGACGTCCTGAACGATAAAGCCTGCAAGAGCCTTGCCTGCCTGGAACTCAAATGCCTCAATGCCCTTGACAAAGACCTCAATGGTTGTGTTGAGCCTTGAAAGTATCCACTGGTCCTCAATTTCCGCAACCGGAACCTCCTTTATCTTTCTTGCCTGGCTTGCCAGATAGGTATGAATGTTCCAGAGGATGCCGAACATCCGGCCGACCTCTTTTTTGGCAAGCTCCTTGTTGAATTTCTGGATCTCATAGGGAGCATCCCACATCATGTAAAAGCGCAGCACATCTGCGCCAAGATCGTTGAGGGCGTCTGATGCAAGGATTACGTTTCCCAGGGATTTGGACATTTTTTCTCCAACCTCGTCAACAGTCCAGCCTGGCATGGAGACTGACTTGTAGGGAGATTTCCCATGCACTGCAACACTGCAGAACATCAGGGAGTAGAACCACCCTCTAATCTGGTCCTGGGACTCATTGATCCTTGAAACAGGGAAAAACTGCTCGAACCTCTGCTTATTCCTGAATGGGTAGCCAAGGCTTGCCCAGGGAGCGATTCCTGAATCAAACCACACATCTGCAATGTCCCTCACCTTCTGCATGGGTAATTTGCACGAGCATCGCAGCTCAACCTCTGCAGCATTATGGAGATCAAACTCCTTGGGAATCTTTCCAACAGCGTGCTGCTTCAGCTCCTTCAGAGACTCAATGACCCTGAGATTATTGCATGCTGAGCATCTCCATATCGGCATGGGAATGCCCCAGTAGCGCTGCCTGCTGATATTCCAGTCTTCTGCATCCATGACCCATGCATCAAACCGCTCCTTGGCAAATCCAGGCTGCCATACCACTCTCTCGTTCTCCTTGAGCATCTTCTCTTTCAGATTTTCCACAGCAACAAACCATTGGGAGCTCAGCCTAAAGATGAGGGGAGACTTGCATCTCCAGCACAGGGGATACTTATGCTGCACCTTTCCTGCATGCAGCAGCTTATTGTCTTTCTCCAGCTCAGCAGCAATGTCCTTGTCAGCATCCTTGACAAAGATTCCGGCAAACCTGCCTGCCTTCTGGCTGAACCTGCAGGAATCATCGAGCGGAGAGACAGCAACAAGGCCGTAGTGTTTTCCTATGATGGAGTCTGTCTTTCCATGGCCTGGGGCAACATGGACAAGGCCTGTCCCTTCCTCCATGCTTACAAAATCCTCAAACTGCTGGCCGGACTCAATCCCGAGCTTCATGCCAACCTTTGAGGCTACCCTTCCTTTCATGATAGGGATGGAGAGGACGATGCTGTGGCTCTTCTTGTGCTGCGCCACCTCGGCCTGCTGCTCAACATCAAGCAACGGCTCATAGGCCATGCCTGCAAGATCTTTTCCATCCAAGACCTCCTTTTTGGCATACGCAATGCCGAGCTCATCGAGGGTCTTGAGCCTCTGCTCTGCAAGGATCAGGATCCCTTGCGCTGTTTCAACCTTTGCATAGGCCTTTTCCGGATGCACTGCGATTGCCACATTTCCGACAAGCGTCCATGGGGTTGTCGTGTAGACGAGAAGGAATTCATCCTTTGTTTTGAGCTTGAACTTCACGTAGAGGCAAGGGTCAGTGACCATCTTATAGGAATCAGTAACCTCATACCCGGCAAGGCTGGTTTCACAATGCGGGCACCAGAAGACAGGAGAAAGGCCTTCATACAACAAGCCGCGCTCATGGAACTGCTTCAAGGTCCACCATCCTGCCTCAACATAGCTTTGATCATAGGTGAGGTAAGGCTCCTTCCATGCGTACCAGCTGCCGAGCGCATCATACACATCAAGCCAGACCTCCTTATTCTTTGTGGCAAGCTTTCTGCAGGCAGTTGTAAACTTGGCGATGCCCATCTTCTCAATATCTTTTTTTGAGCCCAGCTTCAGCTCCTTTTCAACCATGTTCTCGACAGGAAGCCCGTGGGTGTCAAAGCCAGGCTGGAAGAAGACACTCTTCCCTTTCATGAAATTCCACCGGATGAGGATATCCTTATAGACGGTGTTCCTGATGTGGCCGACATGAGGGATGAAATTTGCGTAAGGAGGGCCATCCAGGAGAAAATAGCGCTCTCCCTTGCGGTTCTTGGCATTCAGCTTCTCGAGAAGATTGATGCGTTTCCAGTATCTCCGCTGCTCAGCCTCTATTTTTTTTGCGTCGTACATTTTATAGGTTCAGTGAATACCCGGACTTTGTTGGGGGGCGCTCATTTATTAATCTGTCCCTCTTTTGGGCTCAGTAGAAAGTCCGGCATCCTTTCTGCGAGCTTCTTCGCAGTCATAACCACTGCTGACAGGGGTAGGCCCCTTCGGGGATGTCAGCAATCGCAGATGCAATCACAAGCGAGCTTGATGCCGATTGACTTTCTACTGAGCACGTCTTTTGTTCTCGATATTTAACATTTATTTCAATGCGGCCTTAAGGAAGATGCCTCCTCGTGTGCTGATTCTCCAAGTCATTATCTTTTCTGATGAGGGATCTGCCTAAGTCAACAAACATCCTTCCCAGCGATGCGGCAACAACCTTCTTTCCCTGCAAACAGGCCTGCAATTGCTCCATCGCCTCGCCATAGCCTTTCTCCAGATGAAGGCGATGGTCCAGGCTTGTTGCATTCTGCCTGACATAGGTTTCGTAATTGTGGTCAAACTCCTTTATAAGCTTCTCCAGGCTTGCGACATCCTGAATAACCCCTGACAATCTTGCATAGGGATTCTTTGTGAACATGGCGATCGAGCCCAGCAGCTTATCCCTGTCGTTGATCAGCAGGCTCTTCCTCAATAAGCCCAGGTGGTGGGTAAGCAGGCAAAGCCTGTTCCTGATCTCTTCCTTTCCCTTCATCTCTGACAAAAGGACCTTCATCTTCAGGTGCCTCAGATCCTTATTTTCCTTGCCTAAGGAAGTCTCAATATCCCCAATGATGGAGCTTAAGGGAGATATCCTGTCAAGCTCGGTCTGGATCTCAACAAAGCTTTTCTTAACATCAATGGGCTTCTTCTGCCTGAGGTGGGAGAGGTAATGCTTCATCCTTTTCTCCTCTTCTTGATAGGCTCCAGGACAACCCTCACCATATCGCCTTCCCTGATCTCCATCAGGCTGGCCACTTCCGGAGGTATATGGACTGCAAGCGAGGTGCCGGATCTCCGTACAGTCCTCAGGAATTGCTCGGGTGCCTCAGCCATGGTTCGGTATCATATTATATCTTATATTGTGATATATTATATTATATAAGGCTTTTGGTTTTGAGGCTTCAAACACCTCCGACCGCAGTTTTTTGCAGAAGCGTCAATACAGCCAAGAACTGATGCTTTTACCGATACTGACCAGGTATGGATGGCCTTATCAGGTAGACCACCACTTTGGCGGCTGGACGGCCATGCTGTCCGCATGCCCTACAAACCACCCCGTAAGGGACAACCCCCAGTTTGTCCAGCGCCGTGGTGGCGTGCTATGAGGCAGGGGATACTCCCTTCGGGATGCCGAATAGGGCTTTGCCATCAGGCAAAAGACCGCAGCACTGCCACCCCCGGCGCCATCAATGCTTATCATGACCCTACACCAAGATCACCGAAAGCCTCACCGGCTCGATTGCAAGTTCCATCTTAACCCCTCACCAACATATTATGCGTAAAGCACTTCATATAGAAGTGCCTTGCCTGCATGCCGACGGACTTCCCCCGTAAGGTTTCTCCCATGCCTCGTTTGAGCATGCTATTCGCAG
>DATDTY010000073.1 GCA_035290625.1 Candidatus Nanoarchaeia archaeon | reverse complement strand
TCGGGTTGCCGCGAGCTCGGCTCTTGCTGTTTTCAGCTAAGAGCGGCACCTCGCCCGTAAGGGACACCCCCCTCCGCTGCTGATGTCTCGCTTGATTGAGTCTCGCGAAATTGGCGGCAACCTCCATTCAGGACAGAGCCCTGCCACCCCATACCTTTAAATAACGGCTGCTCTCAAAAAGACCAATGCCGGACTGGATCATTGCAGGAGTTGCCCTGACATGGCTTGGCATCGCCTCGTACACTGACATAAAGACCCGGGAAGTGCCTGACTGGCTCAGCTATAGCCTTATCGCCTTTGGCTTTGGGTACAGGCTGCTGGCTTCTGTCATCTATCAAGACATCTCTTTTATCCTTGCAGGCCTGTTGGGCTTCGTTGCTTTGCTTAGCTTTGGAGCTCTCATGTTCTACACCGGCCAATGGGGGGGAGGAGACTCAAAGATCCTGATGGGTTTAGGAGCATTGATTGGCCTGGAGACAACTCCTTACTCTATGCTGCTCAGCTTTTTTTCAAACATTCTCCTTGTTGGAGGGGTGTATGGGGTTGTGTGGAGCATTGGCCTGGCTGCCAGCCACTTCTCAAGGTTTAGGGGCGAATTCAGGAAGCAGGTTTCAGGAAGGGAGTTTAAAACTACTTTGGCAGTGATATGGATTCTTGCAGGAGCTGGCCTCGGCCTGATCCTTGTGATGGGGATGACGCTTCTTTACGGAGCAGTGATCGGCATCCTCTTTGTGATGCCCTTCCTCTTTGCTGCTGTCAAGGCAGTTGAATTGAGCTCGATGTATTCCTATGTGAAGCCGGATAAGCTCACAGAAGGGGACTGGATAGCAGAAGATGTTGTTGTAGGAAAGAAGGTGGTTGCCGGGCCAAAGGATTTAGGCATATCAAAGGATCAAATTAAGGAGCTTACGCTGCTTTACAGCAAAGGCAGGGTCGGAAGGATCAGGGTGAAATCAGGCATACCCTTTGTGCCGTCATTCCTGATAGCATTTCTTATCACCTTGGCATTCGGAAACCTGATTCTTAGCATTCTGAACCTATAAGCTTTATGAATACATGGAAATCCCCAGGGCTATGAAAACCATCATTATTCCTGCAGGAGAGGAGCAGAGAGAGGTGTACACTGCGATTCTCGCAGATGCGGAGCTTCCAGAGCCTGTTGTTATTGATTATGACAGCATACTGGCGCAGGCATTCCAGAAAGAAAAGACTCAAGATCCAAAAAAACTGCTTGCCAGCATGGTTGCGAAAAAAGCCGGCAGGACTCCGTCAATCATAATCGGAACAGGGCATTATGCAATGACAGAATGCCGCAATTCTCCCAACACCATTGATCTCATCTTTGATTCCCACACTGACGACCGCGTTCTAAATAAGCACGTCAGATTTGGCGACTCAAGCTTTCTCAGAGAGCGCAGGAATCCTGGCTATATCATAGGATCGACTGAAGAGCCAAAACGCAAGTCATTGAAGGTATACTCTGCAAGGAATGCTGATGCTGCAATTGAGGATCTTTGCAGGGAGCAGATTTCAGATATCTACGTCAGCCTTGATCTCTGTGTTTTTGACAAGAAGATAACAAAAGCAGCCAGAGACTCGCCAAGCCTTTTTGCGAGGTGGCTTGATGGCGCAATGGGCGTTGATCGTATCATAGATATCTCAGAGAGAGCACTTGAAGGGAGAAGCCTTGTTGGAATCTGCCTTGCAGGATATTTCCCGGATATGGAAGGGGCTCCCTATCAGACAGCCCGGTTGCTGAGCGGGTATCTGAATGCGTTGAAAGGCTACCTGCCTGTGAGCTTTCGCAACCTCAAAGATCAAAGCCATACTTCCCATACATTGGAGTAAAGAGAAACGGGCCGAGGAATTCCAGCTCCAGCTTGCCCTTGATTTTAGTGCCTCTTATCATCTGCTGCTGCTCAGGATCCCCTACTGGACCGATGATAATGCCTCCTTCCTTGAGCTGATCAACAACAGGCTTTGGGAATTC
Source organism: Candidatus Nanoarchaeia archaeon (assembly GCA_035290625.1). Lineage (NCBI taxonomy): Archaea > Nanobdellati > Nanobdellota > Candidatus Nanoarchaeia > Candidatus Nanoarchaeia archaeon. The sequence continues at coordinate 4,970 of DATDTY010000073.1, read as the reverse complement.
CCTGCATGCTGCTGTGATAATCACCTTGTCAAAAGGAGCTTCTGATTCCATGCCTTTTGAGCCATCTTCTTCAAAGACAATCACATTCTTTATGGCTGCGGCAGCAAGATTCTCTCTTGCGAATTGCACAAGCTCAGGAATAACCTCTGTTGTGATCACTTTTCCAGGCTCCACAAGGATGCCGAGGAGAGCTGCCTGGTAGCCTGAGCCTGTTCCTATCTCAAAGACCCTGTCGCCCTTCTTAGGCTCTAACGCAGCAGTCATGATCATGACTGTTGTAGGCTGGCTGATGGTCTTTCCTCTGAGAAGCGGAAGAGGCCGGTCTTCATAGGCAACATCCCTGACGCTCTTTGAGATAAAATTCTCCCTTTGCACTACGCTGAATGCTCCGAGCAGGTCCGGATGGAAGCGGAAATACTCCTTCCAGAACTGCATCAGCTTCTGCTTTTGCTCCATAATCTCAGCCATCCCCTGCTATAACTTAGCCCCCTACTTAATCTTTTTGGTTGCTGCATCTTATGGCTTGGCTTTACTTTCCCCGCCTTATGTGCTTCTGGTAGATACCTGTGAGCACAATGCCCTCAGCAGGAAGCAGGACTGTCTGGGCAGCATCCTTCCCCTGGCCAAGAATCCGCTCCTTCCCCTGCGCAAGGATTGGGATGAGGATGCCGCTTTTTTTCTCATAGATCTTCGTGGGAGAGAATCCAATAGAGAATGGCTTAAACCATTCCCAGTCCTTGCCTTCCCATCGGATCTCGGGAACCTTACCTTCATAGATCTTATATACATAGCAACAGTTTGAGCGATTGTTGTCTCCTATAAGGTATCGGCTAATGCTTGCAGGATTTTGATGGACGGCATTGAATCCTTCTCTTAACCCTTTAGCAAATTTGGGACTGGATGTTGAGGTCAGGCTGACCTTCTCGATGAGCCATAGCATGTCCTTGTAATGCTGGCTGAACCTGTCTGGAGCGGCAGCTTGTGCATACCCTGGATCTTCAACAGGGCTTGAGGCAACTGGCTTGGTAGCGCTCGGGCCAGGAGGCCCTGGCATCGTGCTTGAAGGCCCCGGGATCTTATGCAGAGCCTGATACTCCATGCCAAAAAGCAGGCCAATCCATGGAACAATTGCTTTTGAGCTTTGGTCTCCCAGATACAGATTCACCGGGCAGAACTGCTTCAGGATTTCATTCCTCGGAAAGTCATTTTCGTGAGCTACCTCGATGAGAAAGGAACATGCATCTCTGGCCTGGCCAAGCTCCAGGTAGCTGCCTTTGGCATAGCTTTCTGGAAATATCTTTTGCCTTTTCTTGACTCCAAAGACCGTGTTGATATCGCCTGCTGAGATGATATTTGGATCCTTAAGGAATCTCCAAGAGCGAATCTGTGCACCGCTGAACTGCTGGGACTTCCCTGTGCTCATGACAGGCCGGTAGCGGATCGTTGGATTAGGGGGCTCACCAAAGGTTTGAGGCAGGAACTCACTGAAGTTTCCGCTGATGATCTCTTCAAGGGAAGGGATAATCTCTTCCTTGATCTGATTGTACCGCTTTTCGATATACATCATCAATGCAGGGGTCTCAAAAATCCCATAGTCTTTGCCGATCACTGCCGCAAACAGATTCACCAGATACTGCTCATGCTGCCCCAACTCGAACTTCTCCTCATCAATCGCCATGGATCCATGGCAGTTTCGGGGGGTTAAAAAAGGTATCGGGAGGCTATTTCAACTCTTCTCCTGTATGAATGCCCCTTGATATGCTGTATCACTGCCCCCTTGCAAGAAGGCTGAAGAAGAGGCTCACCCAGGGAACTGCGGTTTTTGTGCTCTGGGTGCCGGCATTTATTGAAACCGGACAGAACTGCTGGATAACTTCATTTTTATAGGAATCCAGCAGATAGGCGCAGGCTTTTTTTGCGTCAGGAAGATCCAATGCTTCCTGCTTAGAGAGGATCGGCTGCTTGCCCTTGGCTGTGTATGCCTGGTTGATCTCCGAGGCTGGGATGATATGCGGTTTCCTGATCCAGAGCCAGTGGCTGGATATCCTCTGCGGAGTGTCCAGGAGAGCATAGGAAACACCTCTGTCCGGCTCTTTTTTCACATACTCGTCAATGCTTGCTGCTTCGAACACGAGATCAGATACACTTTTCCTGCTTTCCTGAAGGAAGTCATAGTAATGCGATCCGATAGGGCGGAGCTTTTGGCTGTTGGGGAGGTTCTCAGGGCCAAGAACCTTCAGAAAGATACTCAAAAGATACTCCTGATGGTCCTGGATGACGTCATCCTTCACTGCTTTAAGCTTGTACATGGCAATTCGCTTTTATGGCTTTTTTGGCAGGGGATTCTTTGATTTATATAAGGGTGACGGATTTTGGGACAACAGTTGCTGAAATTTGAGTGGGTGAGGAGAGACGATTTGCAGCCCTTCAGCCCTTATACCTCCTGTTTATGCCTGTGCAGGCCGGAGAGTTCGTTTCCTTCTCAGCATATCCTGAACATTTAAATAGCGATCTTGATTTCTCGGGCGTATGGGCTTGGAACTCTTCACAACCCGTTCTGAAACAAAAGGCTATGCAAATCGATTCGAGTTTGTGCGTCTTCCAGAAAAGAAAAACAAGATATTGATGCCTTCCGGGGAAGTCCTGGCAGTCGTTAATAACTCTGACTGGACCCCTTCCATTCAAGAAAGAGGCTAGCTGATTACGCAACGAGCCTTGAAGGCTACGACGCTGCCCTGAATAAAGATATGGACAAGGAACTTGAAGTTATTCTGCTGCAGCACGAACCTTTATTGCTCATGAAGGATAACCTCTATGACGTGGAAGAAGTGAATACCTCCCTGCATGGGTTTTTGCAAAAGTGGAGCATCAGCATTAATCAAATGTGTATTGTATCCCAAGCAACCCTGGATTTTAGCCTCCAGAAAGACAAGAATCCTAACATGAATGACTTCATCAAAATCCTGGAATCGCGTGGATTCACTAAGCCTGAGATTACGAGGTTTACGGGGGTATGGAAAGGGAGACAGTATTGATATCCTCCAGGCCTGTTCTCTTCTAGCACAGCATTCAATCAAAATACCTTGCGTCATCAGAACTAATGGTGGTTTCAGTCGGGGTGCGCTCTTGTTTGGTCTCTTTGGGTTCTATGGGCGGGTTCATGTCAAGCCCTTTTCTGAAATTGATGTTCCCGCAATTCATGCAGCTGAAGTACACCCCCCATTTTCCGCTCCTGACATCAAGCCACTCTCCGCAGAGGCACTTCATATCTGGAAGCGTGCTTTGGGTATGGCCTGCGCAGACAGGAACCCCTTGATTGTTCTTTGCCACAGCAGACTTTCCGCAGAAAGGGCATGATTCTATCCTTGACTGGCCGTATACCTTTCTTCGCATCCTTTTTTCTGGTTTGAAAGGGTTTTTAAGGTTTTCCACCTGGACTGATTCTGGACAGCTGCTGACAGGACTTACGCAAAGTTTATATATAATTAGATTATACATCTCACGGGGTGATGTAAAATGCAAGTATTCGACGCAATTCCAAAGCAATGGGGCAATTCAGTAGGTATAACCATACCAAGAGAGGTACTAGAAAGAGAAAACATATCTGCAAAAAAGAAGACTAGATTTATAGCTATTGGTTCAGAAATGAATCAGCTGAAAAGGGCTTTTGGCTCATTGAAACTAAAAAACCAACTCAAAAAGCGATGGATGACATAGATGCAGGATACGACTGAAATAAAGATATTTTTAGCAGACACGTATGCCCTCATAGAGTTATTGGGCGGTAATCTGAACTATAAACCTTATCTAAGCCACATTTTAATAACTACTAAGTTTAATCTTATAGATTTGTATTATCATTTTCTTCATGATTATGATAAAAAAACTGCCGATAAGTATCTGGCTTTATACTCTAAGTTTGTTGTGCCTATCACCTATGGTTGTATAAAAGACGGTATGGGGTTCAAATTAAAACATAAAAAAGAAAAGGTTAGCTATGTTGATTGTATAGGCTATGCCCTTGCTCTGGAATTAGGTGTCAAGTTTTTAACTGGAGACGAAAAGTTTGAAGATAAGGATAATGTCGAGTTTGTTAAGTGAGTTCTCTATTGCCAGTTGGGGCGGGAAGCTTCAGGGCGGGGAAGAGGCCACAATCCATAATCTGGCTTTGCATACCTTTGGCTCAGCAGATGTACGTGTAGATGTTTTGGGTTGGATGCCGGAAGCAGTCATTATTGAACTTCTCCCTGTTTGTCACAGGATGCGCATAGATGGAGATTGGCTTTTCGTACATATCGAGCAATGGCTTTACTTCTGTGAAATTTCCTGAGTTCCAGAATATTGACCATTCAGCTAAACTCCATTTGCTGTATGAGTACAATCCTGGGGCAATTGTGGGCCTTCCTGAATATCCCAGGAGCCAGGGAGAGTCGTGCTTATGGGTTGACATCACCATGCCTTCGGTGTTCTGGAGGGTTTGTATCTCGTCTAATTTTGCCTGGCTGACTAAAGGCTTCTCGTTGAGCGCATATGCGATAAGGATATACGAGGAAAACAGGACAATCATCGCCAATGATATCATCCCTATGGCTTTGCCTTTTTTGATTACTACGTATATCCCTATGGCAGCCAAGATGAGCATGATCATGTCCAGATGGATGATATACCTGTTGAAGAAGATCAGTTTAAAGCTGACAAAGATCAGGTTGAAGATAAACCAGATGAACAGGATGTTGATCCTCTTGTTTCTGATTGAAGCATAGACTCCAAGGAAGAGGAAGGGAAGCAGGATAAGGAACAGGGACTGGTATTCCAGGATTCCGATAAAGGTTCCTGCGCCGATCTCCAGCCCAACAGCGCTTTCCAGGAACGGAAACAAAGAGTCTTTGATGATGCCGATGTAGGAGAATAAGGTCAATGCTATGATGATAATCCCGTTGATGATATTCTTTTTTAGATCAACCTTATAA
>DATDTY010000072.1 GCA_035290625.1 Candidatus Nanoarchaeia archaeon | reverse complement strand
AGAGCCTGAAAGCATGGACGTCAAAAGAGCTGCGGCAAAAGTTTGCAATTATCAGGCAAACGAGACCGGAAACAGAGGATTTCTGGGCGTCAAGCTATTACTGCGGCACAGCAGGCCATGTTTCAGCTGAAGTCGTGGCAAGGTACATACGGGAGAATTCAAGCAGGTATTGATGCTTCGCATCGTGGGCATCCATCTACCCCATTAACATGGGGGAGACTTAGCCCACTGTTGGTTAATTCAATGAATAATAATCCTCCAGCACGATCAGGTCCAGTCTCTTGCCCCCCTTGACAAGGTACAGTCTTCCTTCCCCGATCTCCACTATCCGCCTTGCAAGCAGTATTCCTTTTTCATCCAGGCCGATTCCAATCAGAGAAATGGAGATGTTGTTGTCATGGCAGAGAGAGGCTGCTTCCAGGACTTCCTTTTCCGGATCCTTGCCGGTAGTTGGCATGCAGTCAGTAACCAAAATGAGATGTTTCGTGGAATGGCCAGAGGGAAAAAGCTCGATGGATTTTTGGATGGTCTTCTGGATATTGGTTTCCTGGCTTGGCTTGATCCGGGTGATCTCCTCCACCAGGAGGGGGAAATCAAGGGTTGGTGAAACTGACTTTTTGATATGTTTTCCGAAGATAATCAGCCCCACTTTATCTCTCTCTGCAATGGCTTTGTAGCACAGAGCAACTCCGGCTTTCTTGCAGAGATCAATCTTCTCGCCTTTCATGCTCCCCGAAGCATCAAAGGCATAGATTACAGTTATCGCGCCCTTTGCCTTCTTTTCAAAGACCTTAAGATCCGCCTCAGAGAGTTCTCTATGGTTCCTTCTGATCGCCGCCTTGACAGACTTATGGATATCCAGGGAACGATAGAGGTCTCCCCTTTTGTAGTCTTTTGATTCCTCCTTGTCTCCGTAAAGCTTTCTCTTCTTGTGTACCTTCTCTCCGATGATGCCCTTCGGCATGAGCCGATCCAGCTCTTCGATGGTTAAGGTTAAGGAAGCGAGCTTGAGTCCATGGGATGTGGGAGCGTCAGTATCATCGAGAAGCCCCTGGTCTTTCATTTCATCAATATTCTTCTCAATCCTTTTCTTCAGTTCTCGCTGGAATTCAGGGACATTGATGTTCTTTCTGATAAAGCTCTCATCATATCCTGAGACCAGCCGGATAAAGGTTTCACCGTAGATCTTCCTCGCTTGAGAATAGTTTTGGACAAGATTCCTGAAAATGAGGTTGGGAGCAAACGCGCCTATCCCCCTATTGAAGCTGTCCCTGATAAGGTTCCCATGATCCTTTGTCTTCTGGTCTGCCTGCAGAACTGTCCTCATGAGTTTGTCTTCCTCCTGCTGGGGAGACAGCTTTCCAGATAGCTCCTGGATCTCAGAAAAAGAGCCTATGGGGCTTGTGTCAGAGGCCATCACCCTTTTGGGAAGAAGATGCCTCTCTGCCAAAATCAAACTTCTTTTCTCCCGCTGCTTCTATAAACTTCTGGAAAGACGTTTTTATAAACGCACTCGTAGTTTGCAGGTATTTTATCGATGGCTTTAATTCTATTCTGTGGCAGAGGACAGAAATGACCGCTTCTTCAATGTCCTCGAGATTGACTTTTTTCCTTCCAGAAAGCAATGCGTTGGATTGGCTGCGCTCATAAAGCCCTAATGATGCTCTGACAGATGGCTTTTTTTGAAGATTGGCATCATCCCGAAGATCATGGATAAATGCAGCTATCAGAGTCAGCAGCTTATCGGAGACTTCAGCAAGCTTTTTCCCTTTTGCAAGAATGATCGCCTTTTCTATCTCCACTGATTCAGGATAGCCCATGTAAATGAAATCAAACCTGTCTCCGAATACATCCGAGATGCGCTCAGTTGAGGAGTCTTCAGGGTTCATCGTTCCGATGAAGATGAAGTTTGCAGAGATATCCACTTCATAGCTTCCCAGGGTTGCCTTCTTTTCCTCCAACACCTGCAACAGGCTATTTTGCAGCTTTTCAGGGCATCTGTTCACTTCATCGAAAAAGAGGACTCCATTGTTTGCCCTGAAGATTTTTCCAGGATTGAAGGCTTCTAAGGATAACGGCCCGAATTTCAGGGCTTTGATGGGATCGATGTCCCCCAGAAGGTCTTCGGCAGTCAGGTCAGGTGATCCCTGGATCCGGATGAAACGCTGCTCGCCGGATATTTTTTTGGTGGCATGCCTTCCAGAGTGAGCTGCATGGATGCACCTTGGGCACAAGGGAGCTTTTGGATCACAATTGAAGTCGCAGTCATTGACAGTTATTGCAGGCAGGAGTTTTGCTATATTCTTTGCCAAGGTTGTCTTTCCAATCCCGGGAGGGCCGACAATGATAATATGCCTTTCAGTCATTAAAGCTGAGGAGACTTGCTTCTTCACCGCTTCCTGGCCCAGAATGCCAGGAAAGGACGTCTTCAATAGCTCGGCAGTGAACATAGTGGGGTAAAATAAGGGGGGTTTTATAAATCTTAAGCCTACGAAGGCTCAGTTGCAAGTCCGGCATCCTTTCTGCGAGCTTCTTTGCAGTCATGAGCGGTGCTGACAGAGGGTAGGCCCCTTCGGGGGTGTCAGCTGGAGCAGATGCAGGCACAAGCAAGCCTGATGCCGACTGACTTGCTACTGAGCCGCCTGCAAAGGCTGAAAATCACTCATCACGAAAACTGGAGCGAACTTGGACCAGTACAACGGTGGCAGCTGAGTAAAGACTCAAGCAAAAAACTGACAATTACACTTCGTCATCCTCATCATCAGGATTCATTTCATCGTAATCCTCATCATAATCATCCTGGTCTGCCATTCGGCCTCACCTCCCTTTTTGAGCCGCCAAGACAAAAGAAGTATTTAAAGATTTCTGAGATTCCAGGCAGTGATTGCCTGCAGGACATCCTTCAGCTGCTTTCCCTTCTCTGTGATGGCATATTCCGCCCTCACCGGAACTTCCGCATAGAGGGTTTTTTGGACTACGCCCATCCTCTCCATTGCCTTGAGCTTTCGGGACAGGGTTTTTGGCGATATGCTAGGAAGTTGCTTCTTGAGCTCTGAGAAGCGCATCGGCCGTGTCTCAGGCTTTTGTGTTTCTGAGTTCCACATCAGCTGCCGCAGCAGCCTCAGCGACCACGTATCGGCAAGGAGCTCAGCAGTCTTCTGGATAGATTGACCTACATTGATCTGCTCAGGATAAACAAGTTTCTGTGCTATTGACTTTTTTGGCATCATGGTTGAGGTAATGAGAGATTTATTTAAAGGTTGCGGATTATTGGAGTATGCCCCGAAGAGCCTTCAGCGATGCCGGAGCATGGCCTGATTTATAAATTTTTCGTTACTAAAGAGTGATAGTTTCAGAAGGCTTGCGCCCCTATCCGCAGCACCGTTTCATGTCATCGATGTCCTTGAACGTGCTGAAGAAGCTTTTGAGCAGGACGCTCAGCTCGAGCCTGCCTTTTTTGGTTATTGAATACACCTTCCCCTTATCACAAGACACCAAACCCTTTTCCTTAAGATCTTTTAACGCAGGGTAGATGGTTCCCGGGCTTGGCTTCGAGCCTTTTCTTGCTGAGATCTCGTTTGCTATCCCGGATCCGGTCATTTTTTTCTCGTGGATGATCCACAGAAGGAGAAGCGACAGAAACCCTTTCATTTCGCATTCTGGCTTCATAGGGCATACAGTGCTCCCAACGTATAAATACCTTTCGGAAAACCGATAGATAGAAAGATTTAAATATAAGTATCGGTTAACCGATATTGGAAAGCCGATAGCTTTCCGGAAAGGTGAAACCATGAACTGCGCCGGATGTGAATGCGAGGAAACCCCAAGACAATTTCTGACAAACGAGGAGAAGATTGAAAAGCTCCAGGAATATAAGAATTGGCTTGAGAAGGAAGCAAAAGGTGTGGCTGAGGCGATGAGTCGCATCAAGAAAGGCATGTAATTTTTTTATTTTTTTAACAGGCATATCATGGTTTTATAGATGGGAGAAGAATAGAAAGCAAGGCCACAGAGGTGAAGAGCATGGAGATTTTGGAAGCGCTGGAATGGAGATACGCGACAAAACAATTTGACCCGAAGAAAAAAGTCTCTGAAAAAGACCTTGATGAGCTTTTGAAGGTGCTCAACCTCTCTCCTTCATCGTTTGGCCTCCAGCCCTGGAAGTTCATCGTTGTGACTGACCAAGAATTGAGGGAAAGGCTCAGGGAGGCTGCATGGAATCAGCCGCAGGTCACAGACGCATCCCACTTGATTGTGCTCTGTGTGAGAACCGACCTCAATGAAGGCTACATAAGAAACTATATTGACTCAATTTCTCGGATTAGGAAGGTTCCTCGTGAGAAGCTGAAAGGCTACGAGGACACGATCCTTGGATTTAGGAAGGCTTTGACAGCTGAGCAGACACTCGCATGGTCAAAGAACCAAGTGTATATTAGCCTTGGCTTCCTGCTCGAGGCATGCGCCATGAAGAGGATCGATGCCTGCCCGATGGAAGGGTTTGATCCGAAGAAGGTTGATGAGTTGCTTGGATTGGAAGAGCAAAGCCTGGCATCAGTCGTGTTATGCCCCATAGGCTGCAGGTCCAAGAGCGACAGCCACGCAGATGAGAAGAAAGTGAGGTTTGATATTAAAAGTGTTGTTGTAAGGAGATAAGTTAGGGTAAAGGGTTCGTGGATGTTGCCTTTGCAAACCATAGAGTACGAAATGCGTTGTTAAGATGCGGCCTCTGCCATTTCAAGGCGAAGCCCAACCTTTATAAATCTCGCTTCCTTCGTAGCAGCCATGGTCTTAGAGCGGTTAGGAGAAAGCCTGAAATCAACGCTGCAGAAGATAGCCAAGGCAGTCTTTGTAGATGACCGGCTTGTGAATGAGCTGGTGAAGGATATCCAGCGATCCCTTCTGCAGGCAGACGTGAATGTGCAGCTTGTCTTTAATCTGACCAAAAGGATTAAAGAGAGGGTGCTGGAAGAGGAGGCCCCTGGGATTTCCAAGAAGGAATTCTTAATCACTGTGGTCTATGAAGAGCTGGTCAGGTTTCTTGGAGGAGAGGCAAAAAAGATTGAGATTGCTAAGAAACCCACAGTCATCATGCTTATAGGATTATTTGGAAGCGGAAAGACTACAACTGCCGGAAAGCTCGGCCATTATTTTGCAAACCGCGGCCACAAGGTCTGCCTTGTAGGCTTGGATGTGCACAGGCCTGCTGCCATGGATCAGATCGAACAGGTCGCTTCTGACGCAAAGCTCGTTGCATACATTGACAAGAAAGAAAAGGACCCTCTAAAGATCTACAGGAGAATCGAGCAGGAGCTGAAGGAGTTTGATGTGGTGATCATAGATACCGCAGGAAGGGACAAGTTAAGCACAGATTTGATTGAGGAGATTGAAAAGGTAAAGGAGGCAGTGCAGCCGGATGAGAGATTGCTGGTAATCTCTGCAGATATCGGCCAGACAAGCCATGCCCAGGTTACGCAATTCCATGCAAGCTGCGGCCTTACTGGCATCATTGTCACAAAGATGGACGGCACTGCAAGGGGAGGGGGCGCATTGACTGCATGCGCAGTGAGTGGAGCTCCGATTAAATTCATCGGAGTCGGAGAGAAACTCAATGACCTGGAGAGCTTTAATCCAAAAGGTTTTGTTGGCAGGCTTCTGGGCATGGGGGATTTGGAAGAACTGCTCGAGAAAGCAAAGGTCGCCATGTCTGAAGAAGAGGCGCAGGATCTTGGCCAGCGATTCCTGAAAGGCGAATTTACGTTGATCGACCTCTACGAGCAGATGCAGGCGATGAAGAAGATGGGCTCATTGAGAAAGCTTGTGGAGATGATCCCTGGCTTTTCCCAGCTTCAGCTCCCAAAGGAGGTGCTTGATGTCCAGGAAGGGAAGCTTGGATTATGGAAGACTGCAATGGACTCCATGAACCAGAATGAGCTGGAGAACCCGGAAGAGATCGATGCCGGCAGGATTGAGCGCATTTCCAAGGGCTCAGGAGTCTCTGCCCAGAACATCCGCGAGCTGGTGAAGCAGTACAAGCAGGGAAAAAAGATGGCCAAGATGATGAAAGGCTCAACGGATATGGGCAAGATGATGAAGAAGATCGGCGGGATGAAGAACATGAGATTTGGGTGAGATGTTTGCTAAGGCTTTTAGTTTATAAAGAGCCCCGCATTCTCCTTGATTGTGGAGAATCTCACCCAAGGGCTGCCAAGAAGTGAGCTATGGCAGCAGGCAGTGCAAGGTTCGCTCTTTTTGTCAGAGCTGTACGCGAGACCGACCCGGGATTTTTGGGAAGAGTTCCGGAAATATAAACATGAGTGGGATGAAACCGGCAATGCAGGTATTTCAGAATCCATTCTCCCAAAAAGGATGCTTGAATTAACTGATTTTATTGACACAAGAATTGAATTCTTATTTTATAGGGATGAAATGGCTGAAGTGGAAGGATCGTGCAGGAGTATTTATGAATTCTTTGAGGGATGGAACGATACGAGAGGAAAAGGTTTTCCTATTTTAGATCTCCTGCCCCTCGGGATTGAAGGAAAAAAGGTCTTGGAGGTTGGTTTTTCTGGTGTTGATTATGATGAGCATCATGAATATGACTTTAGGGATACATTTGCGTATGAAGCCCAACAAAGATGTGCGGTCTCTACAGCCCTTGATAAAGAAGTCCCTGCCCCATATCTAAATGCTCCTTTTTGCATTATTGAAGCTGATATGCATCGTCTCCTTGAAAAAGAGACGCTTGAAGATACGTATGATATCATTTTTATGGGAAACGTGTTTAATAGCCCCCAGTTTTCAAGCGCCTTGGATCTTTCGCGACCCTCTTGAAGTTCCTCGGGAATTTATTAAGGAGATGAAAAAAAGGGTAAAATCAGCAATTGATAATCTTTGGCCTTACCTCAATGCAGAAGGGCTATTCATAGCAGAGTCTCATTTAGGAAACAACGGGTTTCCTGACCTCATCCTGCTCGTCTTTGAGGATATGCTTAAGCTAACCCCTTATGTTATGAACACAAGTCTTCCGGCACCGAGGGATTTTGAAAGGGTGAAAAAAGTTCCGGGTAACCCGGGAGATTTCTTTGTTGAGCATTGGAAGGGCAGCAATGATTCAGCAGTTATTGCGTACAAGAATGGAGGGGGTAAAGAGAGGTAAATGGACCTTCATTTTCTAAATGAATCCTTTGAAATCCCGGCTGTCAGGATACTAAATCAGTTATATTTTTCTTCCATACCAGCATAAAGTAAAAATTCACAATAGATTGTATTGGCAAATTTAATATAAGATTCTGAGATTTGCAGGAGTAGCCTGCAAGGCATTCAAGAAAATGCGTTCTTTACCAAAAAAGATAGTAACTGCCATGATACTGCTTGCTGGAGCAGCGCCCGGTGAGCAAGCCTGGGAAATGCCGCCTCCTGAAGCAGCCATTACAAGTTCGCAGCAGGAGATCTCTGAGACTGCCCAATCACCAGAGATTCTTCCGGAGATCTCCCCGTTTGGGGTGGAATATGTTTCTGAGCATGTGAGATCTCAGGCCATTAGGCTTATCGGGCAGTACAGGTCCTATTATACAGAGGATCCTGAAGGAATCTCAGACTTTCAGGCCAGATATGCTGCTGCAAGAGAATTCCTTCCCCTCATACAGGAAAACAGCCAGGCATATCGTGTTCCCATTGAGATCGCTCTTGGGGTATTTATGCAGGAAGCCTTGAGGAGTGATGAAACCTCGCCTAAAGGCGCAAGGGGATTCTACCAGCTTATGCCAGATACTGCACGCAGCTATGGGCTTAAGATTGGGAGGCATATTGATGAAAGAGTAATCCCCAGATCTGCAATCCAAGCGGGAATCCAGCACCTTGGAGACCTTGAGGAGAAAACTGAGTCCTGGGCTGACGCCCTTGCAGCTTATAACATGGGAGAAACAAGGCTGAGAAAGCTTAAGAGAGAGTATGGTGTCAACGCTACGTTTTGGGACCTTGCATTTGGTGCAGGAAAAGTCCCGGAAGAGACAAAGCAGTATGTTCCGAAGGTATATGCAACTGTCGAAGCCCTCAGAAATTTGCGTTAGTTCTCGGTAGTATTGGTAATATTAATTCCTCTCCTGAGTACACTGGAAATCGCCTGATAGACTTCAGGATACTTGTCGATGTTCAGCAGATCAGAATGCAGGCCTGCCTTGAAGGTGTCATCACAGTTTCCTTCTACAATGGAGGATTCTGCTCCTTCCAGTTTGGAGCTGTCCAGAGTTACAATTCCATCTCCTAGGCCTCCATCAGTGTCGCAGCCGATGCCTGAGATCGTGACAACCTTGACGTCCTTTATCTTATTGTTCGGATCGTTGAGCTTTTTTAACAGGATGGAATCTTGGTACATGTCCTCGCATTCTCGTTTCTCTCCGAATAGCCTGCAGAACTTCTTGGCAGAGCCTTCAATGCCGTGATTCGGGGTTGCTATGAGCACCATATTGTCCACCGATTCCTCTCCAAAGATGTCAAGGTATCTTCTTGAGACTAAGCCCCCCATGGAATGCGCAACGATATTGACTTTAGGCTTTCCTGTCCTGAATTTGACTAATTCTATGATATCCTTTAGCCTGATTGCATAGGTGTCTATGTTATCTGTGCTTCGGGTTATGTGGATGTATTTTCCAAGAGAGTAGAAATAATCAAAGTAATAGGACGCTTTCAGAGCAATCGGAGTGCCTGAAAGCCCCCAGTCATTTGCAGAGTAGTCAGACTGGTTGAAATCAAAGATGACCGTGCCTCCGTTCAGATACCCATCCTCCTGGAGCTGATACTGGATACGGTTGAAGATATCAATAACTGGCTCAGGAGAGGTGCTTCTGAGCAGAGAGTGGCCATGAATCAGGAGCACAGGGAAGGAGCTTGGGTCGTTTCTGCATTCAGGAGTGGTGCAGCAGGGAGAGCATGATCCCCGTACGCAACAGACAGGAAGATTTTGGGAAAGCTCGTTAAGGATGACAAGCGAGGTTGTTATATTTTGGGGCTCTTTGCTTTCGGAGATATCAGGGAGGGTTGTGTTGAGATCAGGGATAGATGTCGCATTTACGCAAAAATTAGTATAATACTCCAGGGATTGGTTTGAGGGAGTGATCTTAATTGAGGTTTCGCCTGTCTCGAAATAGGATTCTGCCGGAGGAGTTCCTGGGATTGGGTAGGCAGTTGTATCATATTCTGTAAGGATCTTATTGAGGTCTAAGCAGGGATCTCCTACAAGAAAATCGCAGAATCCCAGGCTGCACTTCTTCTGGAATTCAGATGCTGCAAGGTTATTTCCCTCTTCCCTTGTCTTATTTCTTAGTTTAGAAAGGGTTGCATTGAATTCATTTATTTGGGTTGTCAGGTTGGCTATCGCAGAATCAAAATGAGCCAATGAGGTATATTGATTCTCAGTGAGATTCGATTGTATCCAAGACAGCTTGGAGAAGGTTGTGTTGAAGTCCTTTCTCAAAGAATGATTTTCAGGAGAGAAGTGGATAGCCTGCTTGGCAAGGTTTGAATTACTGAATATCATATTTTTCAATTGGTTATACTGTGTTGTGAGATCATTTTGGGTTTCTCTGGATGATCTGACCTGCTCAAGGAATGCTGTTGACTGGTCAAGCAATGTTGAATCCTTCACTGTTTTGGCATAGAAGGTCTGCAAGACTGTGTATTCCTCATCAGACCAGAGGCTGAAGATCTCGTCTGTCTGGATCATCGTTTCATTGAGCCCTGTGTTGAGCTGTTCCAGCTTTGCGTTGAGGATGGCATGGTCAAGAAGGCCGGGTATAAGCTGTGCTGCTGTCTGGAGATAGCCTGCTGCTGTGTTGATGTCTGAGAAGCTTTTCTGAAGAGAAGGCTGGATGCCTTGATTTATCATCTCTTCTCCAGGAGAAAGCCTGAAGTTCAGGGTGATAAAGGAAGATTTCTGGCGGAGCGGGCTGTCGGTCCTGCAGAGAAGGGATTTCTGGTTGGAGCATTCCACCTCAAAGTTGTAGATTTTCTGGCCTGTGCCTTTTGGCTTTGGCGTGAGGGTATAGCTCTTTACAATCCTGTCCTTCCTTCCGAGAGAAAAGGATGCGGCATCAAGGATCTTGTCCTCGCTTCTGTCATGAAAGGTGGCGGAGCAGGAGGCTGTGCAGAAGCGGCTGTTGTCTGAAGTGATTTCGAAGGTTATTGGCTGCTGCTCCTGGTTTGTTATTGTAAAGGAGCGGTCAGAAGGGGAGAGGCCCACAATAAGGCTGTCCCTCAAAGCAAACCGTATCCTCATGCCGGTTATAAACAGGATTGCTGAGATGAGGAGCACTGCTATGACTGAGATGGTCACTATTCTTTTCCAGTTTCGCTTGATGGACTTCTCTCCTGCGTGGATTTCTTTTTCTATCTCTCGTTCCACCCTTCGCAATGGCCACATACGCTGGTATTGAGAAGAAGGATATTTATAGGTTGTGGTGGTCTCAGACAATCCTCTTCAATTCAGCCAGAGAATAAATGACATGGTCAGGATCAGCATCAGGCAGTTCGTCTGCGTACTTCCCTTTCTTGAGCCAGATTGTTGTTGCTCCTGTCCGCCTGCCAAAGGAGACGATCTTTTTGGCCTTGTCATCAACAATCGCAACCTCCTCAGGCTTAAGGCCCCAGTGCTGGATGATCTTCTCAAAGATCTGGTCCTTTTTTTCTTCCTGGAATTCCGCAAGGTCAAAATAATGGCTTAAGTTATGCTTGCTGATAAGGTCGAGCTTTTCCTCCCGGTTTCCTCCCTCAAGATTGGATGCCAAGGCTAAGCGAGTCTTCTGCTTGTAATGCTCTAAGATATCCTTTGTTTCAGCAAACAAGGCTCCGTTTTCCTTGTCCCAGAGCGTCCGGTTCCAGTCGAAGATGATGGCTTTGATCACGGCAGAAAAGAGAGATTATGAGGCATTTATATATTTGCCGTTAAAGTTTGATGGTGGTACAGTCATCTTCTCGTCATCTCCGCTTTACCCCCTATTGTATTAGGTCAAGGAGCTTATTTCTTCCTAAACTTTCTTCTAAGAAGAATGCATTTTCTCGTAATCGTCAAGATAATCTTCTCTCAGCCTGTCGATTTTGTCCATTATTGGTATCTTGATGCCTCGCTCAAGAAGAATGTCCATTCTTTCTCCTATGTAGGTTATCCATACTTTGTTTCCAGAAGTCTGCATCTGCTTGTTTATTTCGTCAAGCATTCCGTCCCAATCAATTGCACTCTGAGTTAAAGAAATGCAATCAGCAATATCCCCCTCACGCTCGGTGAATGTTTTAAACAAGAATATGTCTGTTGTTGAACATAAAGAAACTGTTAGCTGGGTTAGCCCTCTTACTTTTTGAGATCGTTTCTTCATGCCAGCAGAAAGAAGAAATCCTTTGCACACAGTCCTTTGGAATAAGTCTATCCTGAAATCTCCTTTTATAAATATCTGATTGAGATCAGATTTTTTGTAGTCTGTTGAAGGAAGCTTTGTCGTGAATCCTGTTGCCTTGAGCGCTTTTTCTGTTGCAATGAACTCCTTCCGGCTGTCAACAATAATGTCCACGTCTTTTGTGCTGATCTTTAGGCCATGGTACAGCAGGACAGCTCCGCCGATTACATAGAAATGCGCCTTCCTGTGCAGTGTTTTGTCTAGCTCATTAAACACGTCATCCAGTTGGTCAAATTTTGATAGCAAAAGATCACCTCATGATTCTTTTGGGGTTAAAGCTTATTCTGAATTTTAATATCATAAACATCAGCTCTGTCTTTTATTTCCTCAAGAGTTGGATAGTAGGTTACTTGTTCGCCCCGCAGAACTTTATTAAGGTTGTCAATTATCTCGTGTTTGATATCTTTAAGGTCATTTTTGTGCTTAAGATAGAAAAGCGCAATGAGAGTAAAATCTCTTGCATCTCCTTCTTTCTCTGCCCTATACAGAGAATGCAGAAATACGTCCTGCTTTTTCAGAGTCTTTTTTGGAAGGTAATAGGTGTAATCCACAGGAAGCAATTTGATGCCGAATTGCTCATAAGCTGAAAAGCCAGTCAGGCTAGCGTCGCATTCAACCTTAGTTGAGAAAACGATCTCATTCTCATTTTTGTAGTAAATGACTGCTCCTGACGGGGATCTTTTGTCAGCAGTTTCCTCGTATTTTTTTAGTTCGATGAAGAACTCTTTAACTTTCGGCCAGATTTTCTCATTAAGAACGTATTTTTCCTCTGGTGTGTTTATGAAGCTGTTTCTTGTGGCTTCCTTTAATTTGTAGAAAACAGTGCTTCTTTTGATGCCCGTTTCCTTGATTATTTGAGGAACTGATTTAGGCTCAAGAATTGCCGTAAATAGCTTTATGCCGCACCCAGAGAGGTTATCAATAATATTTGGCCGTCTTGAGAGCTCCTGGAGAAGAATGTTCATATGAGTGTTCTCTGAAGGAGCGATTATGCCATTTTCGAGTGTTGCGAATCCTTTCTTGTCGAGGCTTTTTAGGATTCGGTATATCTGGCTTTGATCTTTATGCAGAGCTAAAGCTAGTTCAGAGACCTGCCTTTTCCCTAAGGCTACTTGCCATAACACCTTCAGCTCTGTTTTTGAAAATCTCATAGGTCTAATAAAATACCATTACTATTTAAATGTTTCGTATTTTTATGGACTTCTAACATGTATCGCCCGATGATGTATGTGAAAGGGGAGAGCAGATTTGATTTTTTGGTGCAGAAGACCTTTCATAAAGTAATAACCCCCCCCTAAACATGAGAGAAGTATGCGAAGCTGCTTCATGAGGCTGGGAAAAAGAGAGAGTAACTCTTTTACCGTATTCCATAACGACTAAACGTTCCTTGTCTGCTTTTCAATGCCTTTATATACTTCATCCTCCTCTGACCAAGTATGCCCTGCTCCTACCTCAAAGAATTTGTAACCTATGCAGAAGAAGCGCGCTTAGGAGTGAGTTCTTTTGACGTTATCAGAGAAGTCTGTCCGAAATGCAAATATAAGGAAATGTGTGATCTTTCTTCTATCTAACCATTCGGCATAATCTTCGGTGAAGAATACTCCTCTGCCTTTGCATGCCCTTTGGCTGCCAGCTCAAGAAACTTTGGAAAATCAATATACTGCCCAGGCATTGCCTTTCGCATGAAGCAGACAACACGCGACTGCGGGTGCTCTCCTACAATCGTGTAGTCAGGCAGCAATTCTGCGAATTTCTTTGACCAGATGCGGATGTCTTCATGCAGCGGCATGTTCTTTCGTTCAAGAAACATTCGGGATGCTCCAACATGCATATAGCCTTTTACTTCAATAAAATCCGGTTTCCCTCTTTCAATCATCTGTTTGTATCCTTCAAGGTCATCATCATTCACTTCCTTGATTATCGTTAATCGTATGCAGGTTCTGAACTCCTTTTTTGCCATGACATCAAGGCTCTTCAGCATCCTTTCATAGTAATCCTTGAATAATGGCCTGTCAACCTCTTTGAGCTTTGCCTTGCTTGGCGCATCTACTGAAATGTAGAGCTGGGTGACGCATTTGAGTTTTTCTATCTGCTCAGGAAATTGGGCATTAGTTACCAGAAAAGTTGAGATCCTCCTCTTGTGGAACTCCTCCAGAATCTCGTTGATCAGAGGGTAGGAGATTGGCTCGCCTGTTAAAGAGAGAGCAACATGCCTGATGTCCTTCATTTGTTTGACTGCTGTCTTGCTGGCATTTGGATAACCCTTGAATCCATCAAGCAAGCCGAGGTGCTTCTCTAACGCTTCATTAATGATTTGGGCAGGCGGATCAATAGACCCATACCAGGTTTTTGAGACAGGAGCCTTTTCTCCTCTCCAGCAAAAGGTGCATTTGTTCGCGCAGAACATCGAGGTGGTCATCTGCATGCATTGATGCGACCTGATTCCGTAGAAAGCAAACTTGTAGCAGCCGCCTTTTCCCCTGATCATGCTCTTTGTCCAGCCGCACACCTTGACAGCTGAATGATTGCCTACCATCCGGTACTGCTGCTTTTCAAGCTCTCTCACTTGGGGAAGGCTGAGCATAGCTGAAAAAACTCATTCTTTGTTTAAAAGTTTTATGGAGGAGCGGTAGGAAAGCGCTTCGTCAATCCTGTTCGTTTCTTTAAATTCCAAATACTCAGCAATCGCTCTGCTAAAAACCGCTTCAGCTGTAGGTGCTGGAATGGTTGGAGGATCAATAACGAGGGCCGCACCGATACGATTAAGAGAGATCTCTGGAGATTTGCCTTTTGAGTACATCACTCTGGAAGGAGTATTCGCAGAGCTTGAATCATAAACCGCAAGAGTTTCGAGCAGCGAGCGATAAGAGCCATAGGTGCGGATAAGCAGTACCTGCTGAGGTTTATCGCCTACCATCTCCACACTGAACCTATAGTCTTTGTTGCCGCTTCCATTGCGCTTACTGGTAGAAAAGGTAAACCCAATCCTTGCCTCCAGCGATTTCGGAGTCAAAAATAGGTTGACCACATCACCCATACTTCATCACCGCCTTCTCAGGTGTAAAAGCGTCATTGATGTTGATTAATGGCTTGGTGTAATGCACAAGATCGTCAAATCCTATTCGCGGGCAGGCTGTATTGACCCATGCTTCAACAAAAGGAAAGTTTTCCATCTGAGAAAGATCAATAGTGTCATCAACAAAGATGAAGGATTCTTTGCCTTTGGCTTTTAGCTCTTTTTGCAATACTGCGGCATTTTTTAAGTAACTCTGGCCTGTTTTGGTTGAGACCAGGATTCCTATCTTCTCAGCAGCCATGAATTTTATCAGATTTGCCTTGTAGGTTTTTATCTGGGCTTCGATGTCTTTTCTTGTTATTTTTTTTACTGCATTATTGATGGGATCAAAAATAACGATATCCTTTGGGTTCTTTGAGCCAAGCTGGCAGAATAAGAGGGCTTTTGGGTGGAAAAGGCCGTCTCCAATGTAAAGGATGATATCTGCTTTTTTGAAGATGTCCTTGCCAGAGAAGGAATCCTGGAAACAGTCGCAGCCAAGTAATTGATGGTTGCCAGAGGTTCTTTTGCCATGAGAGGTTAGTATCTCTTTTTTTGTGGTTTTTAATTGATGGATAACCTCGTCTAATTGAATAAATTGGACTGATCCAAATAATGCAATTTTCCTGAAGGGCTTTAATGCTGCCAACGCTTCTTCTGACAGCCTGAATGGCTTCCTGTAAAAAGCCTCCACAAGCATAAAGTCTACCATCCTTTCACATCCTTGATATAGGTATTGTGGCCGAAGGCTACCACCAAGGATACGCCTAAGGATTTGATTGACAACGGCAGGTCGCAGGCGCCAAAACATGAGCCGAACCAGATTAGGCATTCTGCATCGGTTTCTGATTCTATGGTTTTTACCAAATCCCTGGCCTGCGGCTTGATGCCATCGGCTAATTGAAGAAGGATTCGCTTATGGCCTTTCTCCTTGATCTCTTTGATGATTCTTTGCTCGTCCAAGTCATAATCCATGGGAAACAGGAATAATGGTGGGTTTTTAAATGGTAGGGTGCAAATTTATATAATCCCTGAGATTATCCCCCTTATGGAAGAACAGTTATACTCGTTTCCAATGGAGGAACAGTTTCTGTTAGGCAAAAAGCATATTGGAACAAAATTCCTTCTTGAAGGCGGCTCTGAAGGCCTTGTTGCCAGGCTTCGCTCAGGCCCTGCTGTTCTTATCCACCGGCAGGGAGAAAAGACGGGTAATCAGTGGATAGATTATGCCCAGAACTTCCCTTTGCCAATTGAAATGCACCAGATGGAAGGCGAAAAACTGGAGATTATCAGAAGGGAAGGACCCAGAAATGTCATCCGGCCAGAAGGCGCAACAGTTGTCCCCTACTGGACCCAACCATATAAAAGCCTAGATGCCCAGCTGAAGCAGGCAGGGCTTTAAGCCCTTCCCTTGCTTTCTCCTTTCACAACCCCTGCTGCGATGATGTGGGCTGCTCTAATTGGCTCCGGAAGGTAGGAGCGGGTGCAGGTTATTTTGAGGGTCTCTTCTGCTGCTTTGAGGGTCATGCCTTTGATCTGGATATAGATATTGCCGGCCTTATGGATTGCGCCTGCCTTCTCGATGAGTGTTACGGCTTTCTCTTTTTTGAGTTTTGTTAAGATTGTCTTTATCTTTAGAAGGTCGGGGTATTTACGGATAACAACCATGACTGGGATTTTTGTTTTTTTATGCAGTGCGTGGATATCTATAACATTAAAGCCGCCTAATGCAATCCCATCAAGGATGACGCAACGCAGCTGAGGCTTGAATTTTGATTTATTGATCATTTCGATGAGTTTCTTTGTTGCATCAGTTCCATCAACGGCCACAGTTGTTGACATGACGCCGTCCAAAACCGTGCCTCCTCTGAACACAGTTCCTATCACCAGGATCCGTTTCTGGCTGAATTTGTCAAACGGAGAGTCATCGATGCCGAGGATGCGGATTTCAGGCTTCATAAGAACGAAGTGTTAAACCAAATATTTATATATTCCCATCCCTGCCCACCAAGCATGCCAAAAGACATACCTGACATCAAGCCCGGAAAGCCGAAAGAAAAGACGCTTTATGAGGTTATTATTATCGGCGGAGGCTGTGCTGGGCTTGCGGCTGCGATGTACTCAGGGAGGTTCCAGCTCAAGATCCTCCTTGTTGCAGAAAATCTCGGAGGAGTGATCACCTTAACGACTGATGTAGAAAACTACCCGGGGTTTCCAAGCGTAACAGGCCTCGAGTTAGCAGGAGCACTGGAAAAGCATATGCGGAACTACCCCCTTGACTATGCTGATGAGAACGCAACAAGGATTGAGAGGAAGAAAGATGGAAGCTTCAAGGTGGCCACAGCAAGTGGGGCATACTGGGGAAAAACCATCATTTTTGTGACAGGAAGTGAATGGAAAAAACTAAATGTTCCAGGAGAGAAAGAATTCACAAACAAAGGTGTGCATTACTGCGCACTCTGTGACGGAGCATTTTACAAGAATAAAGTTATTGGTGTTGTCGGAGGGGCTGACAGCTCTGCAAAAGAGGCTTTATTGCTTACCCAATGGGCGAAAAAAGTGTATATCATTTATCGCGGCGAAGAAATCCATCCTGAGCCCATCAATATGAAGCGGGTGGAACAGAACAGGAAAATCACAGTCATCAATAACACAAATGTTGTAGAGATCAAAGGAAAGGAAAAACTGGCTCATGTTGTTTTTGACAAGCCTTACAAAGGATCAAAGGAATTCAAGCTTGACGGCCTCTTTGTTGAGATCGGCCATATCCCCTTAAGCCGGCTTGCGAAAGAGATCGGAGTCAGGTTGAATGCAAAAGGAGAGATCATCATTGATCGGCTCGCATCAACAAATATTGAAGGCTTCTATGCAGCAGGAGATGTTGGTGATTCTGAGTTCAAGCAGGCCATAACAGGAGTTGCTGAGGCAGTAAATGCCAGCTACTCTGCAAATGAGTATATCAGCAAGAGGACAACGCCATATACGGAATACAAGAAAGGCTGAAGCCTTAAATCGCATCAAAAACATATCAAATTCTACCACAATGTTTATAAAGAATGCGAGATTAGGCAGCCTATGGGCAGAATCAAGACACAGCTCGTCAAGCGGATGAGCAATAAGACTATAGAAAGCCATAAGGACGAGCTGAGCAAGGAATTTAATGCTAATAAAAAGCTTGTCGACCAATACATAGAGGGCCCAAGCAAGAAGATTCGGAATGGAATTGCAGGATATATTACGCGCTTGATGAAAAAAGAAGCATGAGCGACAACGCAGTCTTTATTGGAAACAAGCCACTCATGAACTATGTCACAGGTGTTGTGATGCAGTTCACCGCGAAAAACGCTTCTCAGGTCATTGTCAAGGCAAGAGGCAAGTTCATCAGCCGCGCTGTTGATGTTGCCGAGGTTGCCTCAAAGCGGTTTTTGGAGAACCAGATCGCAGTCAATAGCATCCAGATTAATTCTGAAGGCTTCCAGAACAGGGAAGGAAGGGATGTCCGGGTTTCTACGATTGAGATAACCCTTGGCAGGCGTTAAGACTTATGTAAACGTCAGTGTAACCTTGTCTGATGCAAGAACCTTAACTTCCTTAGAATCGTCAAAGCTTTTTTTATCGATGAGGTCTATCTGCACAATCTTTGCCTTATCGAGATTATAGAGGTTGATGCGCTGGTCTGAAGGAAAAAGGATAGTCTTCGTGATGCTCTGGCCTGCAGCGAGCGTTGCCAGCGTTGTCCTATCCCCGCCTTTGCGTGCATTAATCTTATTTTCATCAGTCTCACCAACATCATACGCGTGGAACTCGACTAAGAGGTTCTGGGCTGCGCCGAACCCATTGGTGACAGAAAACCTGACTTGGCTGATCACTGCCTTTTCTGTGTCTCCTGACTCTTTAATCTCATAGAGCGGAGCTGTGAGCTTGACTTCAAGCTTGCCGGAAAGGGATTCAGAAGCCTCTGATGCAGTCTCTCCAGAGGCATCTGAAGCATTAGAAGCTGGCTCTTCAGCTGGGCTGGCTTCCTCTGGAGTTGTTTCTGTCGATGATTCCTCAAGCGCCGATTCAGCGGATTCTGTAGATTCAGGCTGGCTGCCAGTCAGGAGATCATTGTATTTTTGGTAGTATTCATTATACTGGCCATAGTAAAAATAGGCATAGTAGGCTAATCCTAAGATCACAAGGATGCAAAGAGAGAACTTGACTCTGGAGGGCGTGACTCTAACGACAATCTGCTTCATGTGAATTTACAAGGAGGGAGTGTATTTAAAGTTTTCTACGCAGCCCGCTCTGTAGAAAGTCGGCGTTGCCACCCTTCCGCGAGGCTGTTGAATGCAAAGCATAAACTGAGTTGAGGGGGAAGTCCCTTACGGGGACGAATGTCGATTATCACAGATATAGATACCATGTGCGAACTCGATGGTAACCCGAGCATTGCGAGGATTTCGCACCAACCTCTACGCAGCCCAAAACATTTATAAACAAACTCCCCTCCAGGAAATCTATGGCATTTATCCGCTTTTCTTGGGAGCCTGACCCTCTTGAAGAGCCTCTGTTCACCCTGCGCCTGGGAAGAGAGAATTGGCAGGTTAAGATGCCTTCATTCAAGCCGCAGTTTAGGAAAAAGATAGACAGCGAGCTGGTCCTGGATTGGATCAGTGAGTTGGGATTCAAGCAGAACCCCTTTGAAACAGGCGTCATGCTGCCTGCCTCAGAATATATCGCAGATTGTGCAAGGGAAAAAGAGAAGATCAACCTGTTCCTCGTGAACAAGTACCGCTTTGGCAAGATCACGGGAGAAGAAGGATCAGGGAAAACAATACTGCTGATGTGGCTGTCAGAGCAGTTGCAGGGATATGGATCAAAGCTCATGTCCGTGTTTATTGATGCCAGACAGATCGGGCAAGACTCGCTCCTTGATGTCCTCTTCGAGAAGGCAACCGGCTTCAAGCGGAAAGCCGTTGACTCTGGTGAAGAGAAAAAGAAGGCGATCAAGGATCGGCTGAAAGGAAAGCGCCTTGTGGTGCTGATTGACAACCTGGAATACCTGTCAAAAGGAAACATGAGCATGGCAGAATCACTCTTAGAAAGCATGGATATTCAAATCATTGCAACAAGTGTAGGGAATGCCGGCAGCATTGATGAGAAGGACAGCCTCCGCCTGAAGATCGGAAGCCTGGATCCTGAGGCAATGAAAGAAATGGTTGAAAAGCGCGTCAGAGGGTGTGGAGGCACAGGATTAACTCCATTCAGCGAGAGGCAGCTTGACAGGATCTATAAGGCAGGAGCAAAGAACCCAAGACAGCTCCTCAAGATCTGCAACAAAAAAGCAATCGAATTGGCAGTGAAGCGCATGAAGGAGCCGTACGCAGAGGCTGACGAGCCTGAAACTGAGCAGCCCCGCAAAGGAGGCTCATACAGTATTACTGAAGTGAGGAGGAACAGCGACGAAGATGTTGTGATTCGCGGAACCGGAGAGAAAGCCAGGAAAGACTATGTGATCAAGAAGGTGAAGTAGAAAGCAATAAATAGTGTGCATTCTTTTTCTTGAATAGGGGCCCGTGGTGTAACGGATAGCACAGTTGGCTTCGGTAAGCAATCACGATGAACGAAAGGGAGGTATTGCTTGGATATACCAACAAATCCGGGTTCGAATCCTGGCGGGCTCATTTGTGTAAAGTAAACTTCACAAGTTCTGTATGCCTTTACAAAGGCTTAATCGGGCTGCCATCGGCTCGCCTGAACTTTCCAAGGTACAAAGCTGACATCCCCGTAGGGACATCCCCCGGTCAGCTGTGCATAGAGCTGTAAAGAGGCTCGCAAAATTGATGGCAGCCTCCTTTTGGGTGGAGCCAATGATGGGAAAAGGTATAAAAAGGGTGTCTACCATCAAACGTGTATGGCCAGGCATCCGTGGTTCAGGCTTTTCCTCATATCACTGGTGATTTTTCTTGCAGGAAGTGGCCTGAGCTTGTATAGCGGGCTGATCGAGTCTGAAAGCCAGGTCTCTGCTGAACTCGTGAATTCTGCAGGTGTCTATCTTAGCCTTATTGCCGTATGCGCATTTCTCATTTCCATCATCATGCCCTTGCGCAGGAAAATCAAGGAGAAACGAGGCAGGTTACGCAGGTTTTTTGGGATTGCTGTCGCCAAGTTTTTTGTGATTATCTTCATCATTGCAGTTTTTTCGATTATCCATGGAGTTCCAACCTACACCAATCCGCTCTGCAAGCCGGGAGAGTCTTGCAGGCAGATTTGGGGGTTTGTCCCAGTCTCGGTCATCGTTGCAAATCTTGATGCTATTGCCCCCAGCATGTACATTGACTGGGGATCGTTCTTGGTCAGTTTCCTGATTCTGTATTTGGTGGCATTGATCATTCTGTATGTGTACACAATCATTTCTGAATAAAAGGAGAGTGTGAAACTTTGATGAGACTGCGTTCAAAATCTCTTCGGGTTGCCATCGGCTCGCCTGAGCTGTCTAAGGAATAAAGCTGACATCCCCGAGGGGGCAAGTCCCCCTGTCAGCTGTACATATACATATAGAAGAGGCTCGCAAGAATGACGGCAACCTTCATTTTGAACGCAGCCTTTTGATGAGCAACCTTTAAATAACTCATACAATCTCAGGAGAGCATGGTTGAGAAAGCCATAGGCATCACTGCCCCAAAGTCCAGGCTTGACGAATGGTATCCCCAAGCAATCGTCAAGGCCGAGATTGCCGATTATTCCCCTGTAAAGGGGTGTATGGTGATCAGGCCGCACGGGTATGGGATGTGGGAACATATTCAGCAGTATTTTGACGGGCGGATAAAGAAGCTAGGAGTGAAAAACGCCTATTTCCCCCTGTTCATACCGGAATCCTTCTTCAAGAAAGAAGCACAGCATGCAGAGGGGTTTGCGCCTGAGGTTGCCTGGATTGCGAACAGTGAAGAAGGTGAACGCCTTGCCATACGTCCAACCTCAGAAACAATCATGTATGATATGTATTCAAGATGGATTCGGAGCTATAGGGATCTTCCCCTCAGAATCAACCAGTGGGCAAATGTTGTAAGATGGGAGACCAAAGCCACAAAATTATTTCTGCGGACCAGGGAGTTCCTCTGGCAGGAAGGCCATTGCGTGTATGAGACTGATGAAGAATGCGCAAAAGAGACCCGGCTCTATCTTGAGGAATATCAAAAGCTGTGCGAAGAAGTACTTGGAGTGGCTGTGATTGCCGGCAGAAAGACTGAGCATGAGAAGTTTGCAGGAGCAAAGTACACGCTGTCTGTAGAAGCCTTCATGCCTGACGGTAAAGGGCTGCAGATGGCTACTTCACACCACCTCGGACAGAACTTTGCAAAAGCCTTCGGCATATCCTATTTGGGAAAAGATGAGGAGGCTCATCTTCCTTACCAGAATTCCTGGGGGATCTCAACAAGGACTATTGGGGCAGTTATTATGGAGCATGGCGATGATAAGGGGGTCGTAATCCCCCCAGCAATTGCTCCCATCCATTGCGTGGTTATCCCGATCCTGTTTGGCAAGCATGATGAGGCAATTCTGCAAAAAGCAAAAGACATTCAGAAAAAGCTCAAGTGGCTTCAGGTTGAGCTTGATGACCGGAAAGGGTATACCCCGGGATGGAAATATAATGAATGGGAGATGAAAGGTGTCCCTCTTAGAATTGAGATTGGGCCGAAGGATATTGAGAAAAACTGTGTTGTTGTCATCCGCCGCGATACTGGAGAAAAACAGGATGTTGCCTGCAAGGACATTGTCTCTTATGTTAAAGCCTGCCTTGAGGATATCCAGAAATCTATGCTCAGGAAATCAAAAGAAAGGATGGCAAAGAGCATTGTTCACCCACAGAATTGGGAGGAAGTTGTGAAGGCATTGGATGAAAGGAAACTGGTGCTTGGCCTCTTCTGCGGCAAGATCGAATGCGAGGCAGGGATCAAGGAGAAGACCGGAGCCACATCCAGGAACATCCCGTTTGACCAGAAAGGCCAGGCAGGGAAATGCCTGCACTGCGGGAAAGAGACTTCTACTGAGATTTATTTCAGCAAGGGGTATTAGCTGCAGATAAAGGATGCCACGTTCCCAGGATCAAGCGAAACGGAGCGGGAGAAGTTAAGACTGTGGCCTTTAATTCAACGAGGGATCAGGATTCGTTTCTAATTGTTTTGCCAAACCTTGTTTATGAAGTTGAAGAACTCTTTGTTGCAGATCTAATGGGACATCCTTATGCTCATCTGGATACGCGTCCCACCAACACTCAAGCCCCCAGATATAACCCCCAGACTCTGTAAGAGTTAAAGGATTCCCTTGTGCACCAGAGCTAGTTTTCCAAGTATGCGGGAATTCATACAACCCTAAACATACCCCAAACTCTCCATCTAATTTACAAGAGATGCCATAATCAGCTGGGTCCCTGCAATCTTCTATTATCCTAACATTGAATGGTTTTGAATAGTCTATTTCCTCTGCCATTTTCGGTAGGATGTTTGACTAGTTTAAAAGGATTTGGGTTAGAGGATAGAGTCGAGGAAGTAAGCCCAAGAAAAAACGGACACTGCACAGACAGTGGGAGATTTTATATACTGCAAGGGCAAAGAAGGGCCATGAACAAGGATAGAGTGGGGCAGAAGCTGGTGTTTCTGAGCATCTTCTTGCTCTCAGCCGTGGTATTGCTGACTATTTACGATGGGCATCCCACATTTGTAGGGCAAGCATCTGAGCCTGAAGAAGCCATTCCAGAAGAGCCCTCCCTTGGGCTGCCGGATACGTTTGTTCTTCTGTATATGCCTTTTGTGGATGACCAAGTTGTCCTTATCGGAACAGGATTTAACGATTCATTTAAGATGGTTGTTGGCGGAAGGAGGTACGACCTTGTGCATGCAGGACCAAATTTGTTCTATGTGAATCTAGACCAGAGTATCACAGAGGATACACGCGCATTTATCATCCAGGAAACTGAGGAGGAAGAGAAGAGCATGGAAAAGGAGGGAC